>JBCBHD010000169.1:0-6888 GCA_038526115.1 Pseudomonadota bacterium
CGGCACTTCGTCGGTTTCGAAAGCCATGACATCTTCGGCTTTGATGGATCCGCCCATCATCTCGGCAACGCCGGACTTGAAACGTTCGGTCCATCCTTTGGAGCGCGCTTCCTGAGCGCGTGTGCGAAAGGCACGGCCATCGCTGTCCTGATTGATCGCCATATATTGCCCACCAATCGCCAAGTATGGGGCGAGGACACGGGTATACCAGCCGCCGCCGGGGCCATATTCAACCACGGTGTGGGTTGGACTCACCTGGAAGAACTCCAGAGTCTCTGCAGGACGGCGATACTGATCGCGAGCGCGATCATCATCGCGGCGTTCCGATGCGAGAACCTGTTCGATCGTCGGAAGCGCCGCTCCTTCGCTTTGAGCAAATGCGGGAACAGTCAGCGCAGCTGCCGAAATCGCAGCGATGGGTGCAAGAAGAGCAAATTTCATTTGGGGGCCTCTCTCGTGAAAACGTGTTTGCTGTCCTTACCCCTCGTCACGGCGATGGCAAGATGCAGCGCAAGCTCTGGCATTCCCGGTCGGCCTCCTTATGTCGTTTGTCGAAATTTGGAGAATGATCAATGGAACAGGCAATTGTCGCTGGTGGGTGCTTCTGGTGCACCGAGGCGGTTTTCCGAGACGTAATCGGCGTGACCGCAGTCGAAAGCGGCTATATCGGTGGGACCAAGGCCGATCCGACTTATAAGGAAGTGTGCACCGGCAATACCGGCCATGCGGAAGGCATCCGGCTGACTTTCGATCCGTCTGTCACAAGCCTCGCAGAAATCTACGACATGTTCCTTGGCACGCACGATCCCACCCAGCTCAACCGCCAGGGCGGCGATATCGGCACGCAATACCGTTCTGCAATCTTTCCGCTTTCAGCCAAGCAAGGTGAAGAGGCAGAAGCCGCAATCGCGCGCTGGAATGCAGAGAACGGAAAAACCGCTGTTACTACGATTGAGGGTCTCGAAGGCGGCGAGCAGTCCAAGCCATGGTATCCGGCAGAAGGGTATCATCAGGAATACTGGGAAGGCGAGGGCCAGCGCAATCCCTACTGCCTTGCAGTGATCCCGCCGAAACTCATGAAGCTGCGCAAGAGCTTCCAGAACAAGGTGAAGGCGTAGACACCAGCCCGCTAAGCAATACGATGGCGCCAAATTACACCAACAACCCCTATGCGCTGGGATTTCAGATCCGCGAAGATGGCTCGGTGGAATTTCAATGCTCGCTCAGCGTCGAAACGCTTCCCTGGCTCAATTTGCCGCCACACCATCCCGTGGTCATCCAGACGCAGGCGTTCTGGACTGCAGTGGGCGCATCGGTTGCGCTGGCAGGCATGGAGGCCACCCAATGGAGCGCGCTGACATGGATTGAGTGGGAACTGGGCGATAGCGAAGGTGGCCATGCGACCCATGGCGAATATCGGCGCAATGAGCAGGACAAGCATCCCCATTACGAGATCATTTTGCTCAACGCAGCTTCTCAGCCCGTCGTCACGATTCAGGGCCGAGGGGTCGTCTTCCGCAATCGCAACTTCGAAAAGTGGCGCGAAGGATCAAAAGAAGCGGCGCGAAAGGAGAAACCTCATGTCGAATTCGGCTATGCTGCGCCCGGTGATTTGGGCCTGACAGAGGAAGAACGCGCCTTGGTCGCTCCATTCAATCCCGACAACGGTTTTGTTGAAGCGCTGGTGACCGCCGAGAACGGTTTCCCACCGGGCAACCCAGTGATCGGAGGGTCCGGCGATCATGTGAACTCAACCCATTTTCATGAAATAGCGCGCCAGGCGCTTTGTCTCATAAAGGGCCGAACCGACATCGATACGAGCGGCGAAATGTCGCTCAATCGCTATGTTGAGCTGGGAACGCCATTGCGGTTGCATATACGCACGGATGAGGCGAACCGAATGACATTCGAGCTTGAGCAGATGGGCAAGGCCTGCGCTGAGATCACACTGCGCTGGTGAGTTAAGGCCTGCGCCAGCGCCCCACAAAGAACCCATCCAGCCCGCCTTCATCGGCCAGAATGCCGGGATGCGTGCGAAGCCAGCCTTCGCTCGTCGGCTCTATACCATCCGGCAGTTCATCGGCTGTGATAGGCACGGGTTCGAGATCAAAGATTGATTCGATCCACGCCGCCTGCTCCTCGCCCTCTTCGGCCTCAAGCGAACAGACCGCATAAACGAGCACTGTTCCCGCGCTCATCCACTCGACCGCCTGATGGATCAGCGATTGCTGGATCTCCGTCATCTCGCCAATCTGGCGCGGGCCGATACGGTGAAGCACATCGGGATGCCGCCGTGCGGTGCCGGTCGCCGTGCAGGGAGCATCCAACAGGATTGCGTCGAAGCGTTTGGCCGGTGTGTAAGTCAGCGCGTTGGCTTTGACGATCTCTGCCTCAAGCCCTGTCCGCCCAAGGTTTTCGCGCAGAAGTTCCAACCGCTTCTCGCTAATATCAAGCGCTGTCACCTGCCAGCCCGCAGCAGCGAGAGCGAGCGTCTTTCCGCCCGGTGCGGCGCACAGGTCCAACGCACGCTTGCCATTTCCGGCCCCCAGAAGACGCGGCGGCAATTGCGCGGCCAGATCCTGAACCCACCATGCACCTTCTTCAAAGCTCGGCAAGCGATCAATAGGAGTGCCTCGCGGCAAGCGAATATGGCCTGGAACCAGACTGACTCCGCCCATGCCGACGGCGCGTTCCTGCGTTTCTGCAGAGTGCTTCAGCATCAGATCAACTTCGGGCGGGTCGATCAGGCCGGGCGCGATTGTGGCAGCGCGCTCTTCCCAGCGGGCCAGTACACGGTCGGGGAGTGTCGGCACGTCAGGCAACGCCGCCTCACGCTTCATAAGGTTGGAAAACACTCCATGGGCGAGCCGTCTAGGCCCACCAGCAAGCAGCGGCAGGCAGGTCGCAATGATGGCATGGGGCGGCGTATCCAGCCTCAATGCCTGAGCCAGCATCAACCGCAGCACGCTGCGCGGTTTCGCATCATCCGGCAGGCGCTTCTTGGTGGCGCTGTCTATCAGCGCATCGAGATTAGTCAGCCAGCGAAGGGTCTCGCCAACAATCGCACGGGCAAGCGCACGATCAGCAGGGCCGGTGACGCCCTGCAAAGCCGCGTTTTCGGCTTGCTCGAGAGTTTCGCCCCGCCGCATCACAGCGTCCAGCAATTTGAGCGCGGCCCGGCGTGCGGGAAGTCCGGAAACCTTTGTGTTTGTTTGAGGCATGGCCTGCGCGCCTAGCCTTCCTTGAAACCAAGCGCCAGCGTGCGCATTGGTTAGAGGTATGACAAAAGAAAAATCAGACGCTGCGAAAAACTTCAAAAAGCCTTCGCATTGGACCAACGAGCCACCGCCCAAGCCCAAGGCTGTTGATCCGCTGAAGGATGAGCCACGCGACATATCTCCCACGCGCTATGGCGACTGGGAGAAAGACGGGATCGCTTGGGACTTTTAGAGAGGTTTGAACGTCACTTTCAGCCCATCTTTCGGCTGAGGAATAGGCCATGGCTGCCATTCCGGTGCGTATCCTTCCGGCACCTCAATGCGATAGCGTTGTAGCAGCTGCGCCAGCAGGATCTTCACCTGCATATAAGCAAAGTGCAGGCCAAGGCACATATGCGCGCCGCCGCCAAACGGAACCCACGCATATTTGTGCCGCGCCTTTACCTTGTCAGGCGTGAAGCGCATCGGATCAAAGGTGAAGGGGCTATCCCAATACTCCTCCGAATGATGCGTCCAATAGATGTTCACACCGCACAACTGCCCCGCGGGGATGCGATAGCCTTCAAACTCAAAGCTCTTGAGTGCACGTCGCGGCATTGATGGAACGGGGGGGATCATCCGCAAGGCTTCTTTGAACGCCAGTTCCGTCAATTCAAGCTTGCCAAGATCGTCGTAATCCAGAGCGCGCGGATTGCCATCGCCATCGGGCCCGCCGGTTACAGCAAAAACCTCTTCGCGCAGCTTTTCCTGCCAATCCGGATTCTTCGCGAGAAGATAGATCAGGGATGTGGCCGAGGATGTGATCGTGTCATGCGCGGCCATCATCAAGAAGCTCATGTGATCGACAACTTGGTCAACCGGCAGCAAAGAGCCATCTTCACGAGTGGCGGTTGCAAACTGGCTGAACATGTCCTGCCCGCCGCCTTGGGCACGGCGACGGTTGGTTTCACGCGTCAGATATTCAACCATATATGCGCGGCCATCGACGCCCTTCTTCATCTTGGTGAAGGGCAGCGGCTTGCGGATAGGCGCGACAGAAGCCTGCACCATATCGACAAAGGCCGTGTTGATCTTGTCCGCTTCCGGACCCCACGGAATGCCAAGGAAGCTGTCGGCTGCGAGATCCAGCGTGAGCTGCTTGATGGCGGGCTGGAACTTCATGGGTCCTGTCCAGCCGGAGACTTCGCGCGCAATTCCGCTGTTCAAGGCGCCCGAATAATGACGCATCGGGCCAGGTTTGAACGCAATCGACAGCGCCCGCCGGTCAATGCGGTGATGGTCGAAATCCATCAGCATCAATCCACGGGGAAACAGCTGATCGAGCACTGGTCCCCAGCCTTGCTCGCTGGAGAAGATCTTGTCCTTGTTGAACAGCACAAGCTCGTTGGCATCGGCCCCGACGAGTGCGACATTCCAGCCACCAAAAGCATGGGTCTTGTAGACCTTGCCATAGGTGTCGACCATGCGCTTTGTGTAGGCATGCGGATCGGCTAATTGCTTGAAAGTGTTGCCAATCACTGGCAGCCCACGCTCACCGGGGATGTGCGCGAGATCGGCGTCTGTCGGCAGACCTTCGCTCCAGTGAGCGAAGGTCGGAGCGGTTTGATTCGGTTCAGCCAGGGTTGCCATACCGGGTCCTCTAAATTCCGTTGCTTACAGCAATGTAAATGAGCGGAAGGCTTAAATCCAGCCGGAAAGCTCCCGCCGGATCAAAGCTTCAAGCATTGTCAGCCCATTGCCGCTCACATTCAGGCAATCGAGCACGGCATAGTCTTCGCCCCCCGCTTCAAGAAACTCATCGCGGCCTTCAAGAGCGAGCTCTTCCAGCGTTTCGACACAATCAGCCGCAAAGCCGGGCGCTGCCACAACCAGTCGCTTTGTCCCCCTCTCGCCTTCCGCAATCAGCGTGTCATCCGTGGCGGGCTCCAGCCATTGCGCCGGTCCAAAGCGGGATTGAAACGTCGTTTCAAAGCGGACGTCTTTGAATTCTGGTTGATCGCTCAGCCGCTCGCGCAGCAATCGCGCTGTCTTGTGACAATGGCAGTGATACGGATCACCCTTTTCGAGCGTGCGCTGCGGCATGCCATGAAAACTCAGCAGCATCACTTCGGGTTTAAAATCGAGCACACCGACCTGCCGCGTCAAATCGTTTGCTAGCGCTTCGAGGTAGGATTCGTTGTCGTGATAGGGCGGCAAGAACCGCAACGCGGGCTGCCAGCGCATCTCCCCCATCACTCGGGCCACTTCATCGAAGACGGTTGCAGTCGTCGCCGCGCAATACTGCGGATAGAGCGGTGCGATCAGTATGCGGTCACAGCCTTTCTCCGTCAGCTCAGTCATCCGCTGTTCGATCGACGGTTTGCCATAACGCATGGCGTAATCGACCACGATCTCCTGGCCCATTTCCCCAGCAATCGCTTCGGCTTGCCGCGCTGTGATATCAGCCAGCGGCGATCCGCGATCTGTCCAGATCTTCGAATAGGCTTTGGCGCTTTTCTGCGGACGCGTGTTCAGAATGATGCCGCGCAGGATGGGTTGCCATGCGATGGCCGGTATCTCGATTACGCGCCGATCAGACAGGAATTGCTTGAGATAGCGTTTGACCGATCCGGCATCCGGACCGTCAGGCGTGCCAAGATTAACCAGCAACACCCCGATTGTGCCGCTTTTCACGGGCGGATGATCATTCGGGATACGTTGCGGCTGCCAAGTCATGAGATGTGCAACGCCCCAAAGCGGATGTGTATCCGTCTCACCTTCAATAGGTGGACAGATTGGAAGGCGAAGACCCGGTTCATAGACCGCTTGAAAGTAGGGGCAGTCGGCGCAGTCTCAAGCCCGTGGCTGAAAAGAGCGCGTTGGCGATAGCTGGCGGCGCGACGACTGCGCCCAGTTCTCCGGGATCGGCTGGTGGTGCTTCGCTCGCCATGAACTCGACGACAATCTCCGGACAATCAGCGAGAGTCGGCAGACCGAGCTCAGCATAATCAAGTCCGCTAGGCATGCCTGCGCGGTAGGTCATGGCGTTTCCGAGCGCGATACCAATCCCGAACACCAAACCGCCTTCGATCTGTTGCCGAGCTATATCTTCATTGATCACCCGCCCGATATCGACCGCCACGCTCAACCGCGTGACCCGCACACCGCCTTCGCCTTGTCGCGCCGTGGCGACACACGCGATCCGACCACCGTCACCAGCGGATCCAATTCGGTGGCATGCAAGACCCTGACCGCTCTGGTCCAAACCGCCATCCCATTCGGCCAGTTGCGCCGCCCGCTGAAGGCATCCAGCCAAACGGATATCCTTTCCAAGCAGCGCCATCCTGTAGGATAGCGGCTCACGCGAATGTGCCTGTGCGATCTCATCAATAAAGCTCTCAACCGCGAAAGCGGTGTAGCTATGCGCATTGCCGCGCACCCGCCCAACCGGCAGACCGATTTCAACCGGTACATGCTCCACCACAACGCTCGGAAGCTCGTAGGGTGGCAAGGCTCCTTCGCAGGCCAGAACATCTTTCTTGCCTGCAGCTTCTCGCATCGCTGCCGAACTGGTCAGATTGCCAAACAGCCGATTGCCGAACTCGATCGTGCTGGAAGGGCAGGCTAAGCGCACGCGCATCGCATCGATCAAGCCAGAACCGCCCTGCGTCAATTGGGCCCCTAACAGCAT
>JBCBHD010000170.1:0-6861 GCA_038526115.1 Pseudomonadota bacterium
TGATCTGGGTATCGCGCCGGGAGGCTGGGCGCAGGTTGTCCGGGCGAAGGCTCCCAAAGCGAACGTGGTCGGCATTGACCTGTTGCCAACCGAGCCGATCGAAGGCGTCACCATATTCGAGATGGATTTTATGGACGACGCCGCACCTGGCGCGCTTGAAGAGGCGTTGGAAGGACCTCCCGATCTCGTATTGTCGGATATGGCGGCGAACACCGTTGGTCACAAACAGACAGACCACTTGCGGACCATGGCGCTGGTTGAAGCAGGCGCATGGTTTGCGACGGAAACGCTGGAACAAGGCGGGGCGTTTGTCGCTAAGGTGCTGGCAGGCGGGACCGATGCCGAACTGCTGGCGGTGCTGAAGAAGCACTTCACCAGCGTGAAACACGCCAAACCACCGGCAAGCCGCAAGGGCTCGTCAGAATGGTATGTGGTTGCTCAGGGTTTCAAGGGGCGCGATTAAGCGCCCCGGACGCCATCATTCGGCGCCAGCTTCCGCTGCGATTTCCTCGCCGTCATTTTGTTCGGCTTCCGCTTCAGCGACCTGACCGGCGTCAGATCCGGTTTCGGCCACTTCTTCGGCGTCGCCCTCGGAGCCTTCGGCTACTGCCTCGACAAACTCCGGCACCTCAAGGTTTGAACCCTGTGAATTCATGTAGAGTGCCACAGCTGCACGGTCTTCAATCTTCGAAAGTCCGGCAAAGCTCATTTTGGTGCCATCGGCATAGGCACGCGGGCTCTTGAGCCATTCGCTCATTTCTTCCCAGCCCCAGGTGCCGCCAATACCGGTCAGCGCGGAACTGTAAGCAAAGCCGGCTTTCTGTGCGACCGGTGCACCCATGATCGCATGCAAGTTCGGGCCGACACCGTTCGCGCCGCCGGGATCAATCGTATGGCAAGCCGAACACTTGGCGTAGACTTTTTCACCCTTCGCGATGAGCTCGGATGCAGGCATCATGTTAAGTGCCTCATCCATAGTCATTTCAGCCGCGGCACCGCCTTCTTCCTCAACCCCTTCGATCACATAGCCCAATTGCTCTGGGCGTTGCGGATCGTCGCCGTGAAAGTACTTCCCGGCAAGAATCGAAAGACCAAGGCCAAGACCAGCTGCAAAAAGCACCCAGCCCGCTGCTGTGTTGAACAGATCGCCACCGCTTGATTCAGCCTGAGGCGCCGTTTCCGAAGAGTTTTCTTGAGTCATCCCGGCGCCCCAATAAGGCCGTGATTTCCACTGTGCAAGAGTGATCGCATCATCAATCGATGCAATCAGTGCAACAATCCGCGCAACAGGGGTTGTGACCTTCGAATCCCAGCATTAGCACACGACGGATTATGCGTAGTTTTCCAGGCCCAGCCCTTCAGATTGTCGATCGAATGCGGAGCGCCGCTGAAACTGATCCAGCGCTCGCTATTGCTTTTCAAGGGGCGCCGGGTTCGAATTCGCACAGAGCCGCTGGCGAATGGGCGCCTGAGGCCTTGCCATTGCCATGCTACAGTTTTGCCGATGCTATCGACTGCGTGAAAGACGGGCGTGCTGGTTGCGCGATGATCCCGATCGAAAACTCACAGGCAGGCCGAGTGGCTGACATTCACTTTCTCCTGCCGGAGAGCGGGCTTTCGATTGTCGGTGAGTACTTCATGCCGATCCACCATGCGCTAATGGCGGTTCCGGGTGCAAAGCCTCCTTTTGGCGCGGCCTACAGCCATCCACATGCACTCGCACAAAGCCGCGATTTCTTGCGCGAGCGTGGCATCGTGCCGCTGAGCTACGCTGACACTGCCGGTGCTGCTGCGTATGTTGCGGAGAAAGGCGATCCGGGCGTCGCATCGATCTCTCCCGCTTTAGCGGCCGATCTCTACGGCCTTGAGATCGTTGAAAACCATGTCGAAGATACGCACGACAACATGACCAGGTTTGTCATCTTGGCAGGCGAAGCGCTCAACCCCGCATCGCTTTCAGGCAGAGACGCGATCACAACTTTCATATTCGAAGTGAAGAACATCCCGGCCGCGCTTTACAAGGTGCTCGGATGCTTCGCTACCAATGGCGTCAACATGACGAAGCTGGAGAGTTATCAGCAAGGCGCAAGCTTTTCCGCAACCATGTTCTATGCCGATATCATCGGAATGCCAGGTGACCCCGCGGTGGACCGTGCTCTCGAAGAATGCGCGTTTCATTCCAAGGAATTGCGACTGCTGGGCAGTTATGAACAAGCGCGGCCTCGCGGTTGAACGAAACACACCGGCATGGATTAACAATGGGGTGTTGCGCACCGCGATAAGGCATGCCACCACCTGTCTTGCATGACCATCGTGATGCAATCCTCCTCGGCACAATCCAATGCCTTCGCATCATCCTCTGCGCCAGAGGGATGGCGGGACCTGCGTGACGATCCGGATATCCAGTTCGAACAAGTGGTTATTCCCGAGACACCGCCGCGAGAACGGAACTGGTTTGAGCTGATGATGGCGGATGTTGTCGCTTTTCTGGCAGACCTGTTTGCTCCGATTGGGCGAGCGCTCGGTGCGTGGTGGCCGATACTGCAATGGGTGCTGCTTGGCTTGTTGGCGGTGTTCGTTTTGTATCTCATTTACCGCCTGGTTGATCCGGGCTGGTTCAAAAGAACAAATGCATCGTCTGAATCTGTCGAGGATGAAGGCTGGGCTCCAGAGCGCGAAGAAAGTCTCGCCTTGCTCGAAGATGCCGACAAACTGGCGGCTGAAGGCCGTTTTGATGAAGCAACGCATCTGCTGCTCAAACGCAGCGTGAACCAGATCGCAACGGCCCGGCCGGATTGGGTCGAGCCATCAAGCACCGCTCGCGAACTCGCCGCATTGCCTGCCTTGTCGGATGCCGCACGCGGCGCATTTCGGACAATCGCCGAGCGGGTTGAACGCAGCCTGTTTGCCCTGCGCTCATTGGACCGCGGCGACTGGGAAGCCGCGCGATCGGCCTATGCGGAATTCGCTCTCGCCAAGTTTGACAAGGCGCGCGTGATCGAGGCCTCATCATGAACGCTCAAGGGGCAGAGCAACGCGGCGCTTCGCCATTTGGTCGCGGCGCGGTTCTCGGCATGGTCGCGATTGGCTTCACCGCCTTCATTGCGATGCTGTATTTCCTGAGCGTCGGTGACACGGGGCGCGAAGAAAACGACGGCGCGGCTCACGCAGCTTCGAATGGTCTCAACGGATATTCGGCACTGGTGCGGCTGCTCGAAGCGGAGGGATATGACGTCAGCCGCTCACGCGAGCAAAGCGGAATGGAAACACCTGACCTGCTTGTGCTGACCCCGCCCGCATATATCGACCCTGAAGAGATTTCGAGCGTGCTGCGGGACCGCGCTTACATCGGTCCGACGATGGTGATCATCCCGAAATGGTTCGCCTATGGCTTTCCGCCCGAGGTCCCTCCTGAAGTGACAGACAACGTGAAGCCGGGCTGGGTTCAGCTTGGTGATGCATTCGCGCCGAGCTGGCTTGAGGAAATGGAAGAACCTTACGCAGTCTCGGCCGAAGTGAAGACCGACAACACGCCAACATGGGCCGGGCTGCAAAGTCAGGGTGAGTTGCCGGAAAAAGCCGTGATGGGTGCAGCGCCAAAGACCGATCATCAAGCGCTTTTGGTTGATGGTTCAGCGCGTCGGCTCGCCGTGACATTCCCGAATGTTGATGCCTTTGGCGGGTCCGATGATACCGAATGGGTAACCTATGTGATCGAACCTGATCTGATGAACAATTACGGGATGTCAGACGCGGAACGGGCCGCAATTGCGCTGAAGGTGATTGATCAAGCGGGCTACGGTTCAGACTATCCGATTACATTCGACCTTACGCTGAATGGTTTTGGCGATTCCATCAATCTGCTCACTCTGGCGTTTCGTCCACCATTCCTCGCAGCAACCCTCTGCCTGATCATGGCAATGATCATTGTCGGCTGGAGGGCTTTCCAGCGGTTCGGGCCGGCGGTCGCTGGCGGTCCGGCAATCGCGTTTGGCAAGTCCCGTCTGGTGGCCAACGGCGCGGGCCTGATCATGCGCGCCGGACGCTTGCGACTGCTGGCGGAACCCTATGCTGATTTGTCGGCGCGCAGATTGGCTGATGCGCTTGGCCTGACCAAACATGATCCGGAGTCGATCGACGCGGCCCTTGCTGTGCGATTGCCGCAGGAAGAGCCCTATTCACGCCGTGCAGCCCGATTGCGCGACGCCAAGAAACCATCCGATATTCTGCGCGCCGCACAGGCGCTCAAGGAGCTTGAAGGGAAGTTGAGCAAATGAGCATGACCCTCGAAGAACTGCGCGCACTGGCCGACGCCATACGCGCTGAAGTCGCCAAAGCGATTGTCGGTCAGGATGATATGGTCGAGCAATTGCTGGTGGCGATGATCAGCGAAGGCCACGTGTTGCTAGAAGGGCCGCCGGGAACAGCCAAGACCTTCCTCGCGAACAGTTTCGCAACCGCGCTTGGTCTCGACTTCGGCAGAATCCAGTTCACACCGGATCTGCTTCCCGGCGATATTCTCGGCTCCAACCTGTTCAACTTTCAGACCAGCCAGTTCACGCTCACAAGGGGGCCAATTTTCTGCGAGCTGCTGCTGGCGGACGAGATCAACCGCACGCCGCCAAAAACCCAGGCTGCCCTGCTCGAAGCGATGCAGGAACGCCGCGTCACGCTGGATGGTGAAACACATGAATTGCCGCCGCGCTTTATGGTGGTCGCAACCCAGAACCCGATTGAGAACCAAGGCGTCTACCCTCTGCCGGAAGCGCAACTGGACCGGTTTCTGTTCAAGCTGCTGGTGCCGTACCCCGATGAGGCTGAGGAAACGCGTATCGTTACCGATTACGGCAAACGCCAAGGGCCGACGCGCCCGGCTGACCTCGGCGTGTCTGCTGTAGCTGACGCAAGCAAACTGGTTGCCGCAAGCGCTGCGCTTGATCAGGTCACAGTCGCCGAGGAAATCACCCAATATGTCGTGCGGCTGGTTCGGTCGACGCGCGAACATTCCGAGCTTGCTGTCGGAGCAAGTCCGCGGGCCGCTGTTATGCTTGCCAATGCTGCGCGGGCTCGTGCGGCTTTGAATGGCCGCGCCTATGCGATTCCGGATGATGTCAAAGCTCTGACTATTCCCGTGCTGCGCCACCGTCTGACGCTCAGCCCGGCAGCCGAAATCGAAGGCCGGGATATCGAAGCGCTGGTCGCCGAGCTGGTTGAAAGCACCGAGGCGCCACGCTGATCGCATGAAGCTGCGCGAGATCCCCTGGACCCTGCCGATCGTGCCAACCGAGCGAACCGCTTGGCTCGCTGCGGGTTTTGCGCCGATTGCGGTCGTCATCGCGGCGATCACGCCGGGCCTATGGGTCATTGCGCCTGTAGCCGCCGCAGCCTTGATTGCACTGGTAGTGCTGGACGGCATTCTGGCCGGAAAACGCAGCGATTGGCGTATCTTTGTTCCGGCCGATGCAGAGGTGGGGCAACCAACAGAGCTGGCGATGCAAGCCAAGCTTCCGTCTTCCGCGATTTCAAAAGTCGAAGGCGCGCTGGAGTTTGATCCGAGGCTGGGCGACAAAGGCGTTGGTCGTTTCAGGCTGAACCCGGTCGAATTCGAAGAGCATCTACGCGGCAGTCACATCGCCGAACCGATCCGCCGTGGGACTGCGAAAGTCTCACGTGCATGGCTGCGCTGGACTGGCCCGCTTGGCTTGGGATCGCGGCAGGTCTCGGGAAGCCTGAAAGATGAAGTCCGCATCTGGCCTGATCTTTCGCCGGTTCGAAGCCGTGAATTGCAGACATTCCTGCGTGATGCGCAAACCGGTCTAATCGCACGCCGTATTCGCGGCGAAGGCACTCAGTTCGAAGCGCTTTCGGAATACGAACCCGGCATGGACCGCCGCCGGATCGACTGGAAAGCCAGCGCCCGCCACAACCATCTCTACGCTCGCGAAAACGAAAGCGAGCGCAACAATCAGATCGTGTTCGCTTTCGATTGCGGGCAGGCAATGTGCGAGCCGGTTGATGGAATGCCCCGCATCGACCGGGCCGTTTCAGCCGCGCTGACGTGCTCTTATGTCGCTCTGAAAGGCGGCGATAAGGTTTCTCTGTTCGGTTTTGGTCAACGCCCGCAAGTGATGACGCCGTTTGTGGGCGACGCCCGCGCCTTTCATCGCCTGCAAAGCGCCGCTGCGGGGCTGGATTACACGTCGAACGAGCCTAACTTCACGCTCGCCCTCGCGACGCTCACCGCCAAGCTGCAACGGCGTTCGTTGATTGTGCTGTTCTCGGACTTCACTGACCCAACGGCTGCGGAGTTGATGGTCGAGAGCATCGCCCGGCTGGTGAACAAACACCTCGTATTGTTTGTCACGATTGCTGACAGCGAGCTCGAAAACCTGATCAGCGAAGAGCCGGGCGATATCGCCACGCTCGCCCGAAGCGTGACTGCCGATACGCTCGCCCACCAGCGGAGCATCGTGCTGCAACGCCTTCGCCGAATGGGCGTGGATGTGATCGAGGCACCTTGGGACAAGATCGGCTATCGCCTGATCGATCGGTATTTCATGATCAAGAACAGCGAGGCGATCGGATAATGAAGGCGCCGACACTTTCAGGCTGGTTTGGGCGTGGTGAGATTGCTGCTCCTGCCGATATCGAAAGCGCGGCTTTGCGTTCGGATCGCTTCCGTCTGGAGCGCGAGAGCGATTGGCGTAAGCTCGAAGATATCGTCAAACGCATGGAGCGCGGCGGGTTGCGGCGCATCACCGATGAAGAGCTGTTGGCCTTGCCAACTCTTTATCGCACCGCAGCCTCCAGCCTTTCCGTCGCTCGCGAAACGTCGCTGGATGTAGCGACGCTCAGCTATCT
>JBCBHD010000171.1:0-6857 GCA_038526115.1 Pseudomonadota bacterium
GGCGTCGGCACAGGAAGAGCTGCTCTACACAATCGATGCGCTGCTTGCCGAAGGCAAACGTTTGGTGTTCGCCGCTGATCGCGCACCGCAGGCACTCGATGGTGTGGAACCCCGTTTGCTCAGCCGCCTCTCCATGGGCCTCGTCGCTGACATTCAGGCCGCTGACATCGAACTTCGCAAGAAGATCCTCGAATCGAAGCTGTCGCGGTTTGCTCCGCTTAACGTACCTGACGATGTGCTCGATTTCCTCGCCCGCACGATTACGCGCAATGTCCGCGAACTTGTGGGCGGCCTTAACAAGCTCATCGCTTATGCGCAGCTCACCGGGCAGGAAGTGTCACTGCAACTCGCCGAAGAACAGCTGACCGATATCCTTTCCGCCAATCGCCGCCGGATCACGATTGACGAGATCCAGCGGACGGTTTGTCAGTTCTATCGAATCGACCGCAGCGAAATGTCATCAAAGCGACGGGCTCGCGCAGTGGTTCGCCCACGTCAGGTTGCGATGTACCTGTCCAAGGTACTGACCCCCCGCTCTTATCCGGAAATCGGCCGCAAATTCGGCGGTCGCGATCACTCAACAGTCATTCATGCGGTCCGCCTGATTGAAGACCTGCGCCAACGCGACGCCGACATGGATGGTGATGTTCGCAGCCTGCTGCGACAGCTCGAAAGTTAAGGGAACAATCCCGCAGCACCTTCGGCTCGCATCCACGAAGGAACCACAAGAACTGCACCGTTTGTCGACAGGCCTGACCACAGGCTTGTCGACAGCGGGTGCACAGGATGACCACAGCCTGTTAACAGCCTTTCCATGGGTTCTGCACCACTCTCTCCCGCCCGTTTGGACCGCTTTGCGCGGCATATTGTTCTGCCTGAGATCGGCGGCGCAGGCCAAGTGGCGCTGGCTGGGAAGCGGATCGCAATAATCGGGCTCGGCGGTATCGGTTCGCCTGCGCTTCAATACCTCGCAGCGAGTGGTATCGGGCAATTCACGCTTGTTGATGATGACACGGTCGATGCCAGCAACCTTCAGCGCCAAACGATCTTCACTGAGCGGGATATCGGCCATGGCAAAGCCACTTCTGCGCGTCGCTGGCTGGCCAATTTCGACGATACGCTGGAAGTCTCAATCTCCGATGCCCGGATCACAACTAAGAATGTCGGAGAATTGATCGCGGGTGTTGATCTGGTTCTCGATGGCACAGACAACTTCGCAACTCGGCTCGCGGTTTCGGACGCATGCGTAGCCGAACGAGCGCCGCTTCTGTCCGCAGCGGTAGGCCGCTTTCAGGGACAAGTCGGCGCCTTCGCCGGACATCTAGCGGGTCAAGCCTGCTATCGCTGCTTTGTCGGCGATGCTTTCGATGCCGAAGACTGCGACACTTGTGCCGAAGACGGCATGCTGGGCGCGATGGCTGGTTGGACCGGCAGCTTTGCCGCGATGCAGGCGGTGCGTGTGTTGCTCGCCGGAGTAAGCCTGTTCGGCGATCCGATGTGGGGCAAGCTTCATATCCTCGACGGCATGAAACCGGGCATGCGGACCTTGAAAATCAGCAAGGATCCGGAATGCCGGGGGTGTGGGTAGCTAACCTACGAACTCGCCCCATGGTCGAGCGTCAAACGCCCAAAATCGTTCGGCGAAATGAGCTTCCTCACATCGGGAGGGTAGCAATTGCCCCCGCCCTTGTAGTCTCTGAAAACCTGTCGTGCTTGCGAGTTGGTAAGTAGGTAGAAGGTTGGCACAAACGTCTGCAGATTGAGTTCCACAAAAATGAAGAAATCTGCGTTACCCTTGGCTTCCATATCGACGGGCCGACGCGTGATCTCTGAAGCTCTCCTTACGAACTGCCGGGTCTTCACCTCGACTGACTTTGGCGTTCCATCGACGACCACTATAAGATCGTGACCCGGCGCTCCTTCGGGACTCATGTAGGCTGGATGACCAAGGCTATTGAGCTTGGCGACCGCAATCAGTTCGCCTAGAGTTCCGGTTTGTTGGCGTGATAGCTTGAAAGTCACCCCAGCACCTCCCCCACCCATTCCGGCACCAATGTCCCAGCCGGGCCATGGCGTGATTCCGCAAAGAAATGGCTGCCCTCGCTCGGCTCCAGGTTCAGTTCCAGTGTATGCGCGCCTGCCATTCGCGCTTCTTGCACAAAGCCAGCCGCGGGGTAGACCGCGCCGCTGGTGCCAATACTGACGAACAAGTCACAAGCCGTGAGCGCAGCATAAATCCGCTCCATCTCATAAGGCATCTCACCGAACCACACGACATCCGGACGCAAGCTAGGCGCGCCGCACGCAGGGCATGGCGGGCGGTCGGACATGGCGTCATCCCACGGGATGCGAGCTTCGCAGGACAGGCACAGCGCACTTTTCAACTCGCCATGCATATGCAGCACCTGCTTCGATCCGCCGCGCTCGTGCAGATCGTCGACGTTCTGAGTCACCAGCAGCAATTCACCGGCAAATTGGGTTTCAAGCTTCGCGAGAGCTTCGTGCGCAGGATTGGGGCGAACTTTCGCAAGCGCCTCTCTGCGCATATCGTAAAAGCCGAGCACCAAGTCAGGATCCCGCGCAAAACCCTCCGGAGTAGCGACATCCTCGACCCGGTGTTGCTCCCAAAGCCCTCCTTCCGATCTAAAAGTATCAATGCCGCTCTCGGCAGAGATTCCAGCGCCGGTGAGGATGACGATGCGATTGAAGTCTGGCATGGGTCGCTTTCAACACGGATGGCGGAAGGGAAGCAATGACTCAATCCGATGCAAGCGTCGGCAAGCAGTTCGGAGTGATCGGCCACAAAGGCCGGATGGGGCAGGCGCTTGAACAGGCGATTGCCGACGCAGGGCATGAATTGCGGGTCGGCGTCGATGAAGGCGGGCATCCCGGCCCGCTCGCGACCCAATGCGATGTGCTCGTTGATTTTTCGGTCCCCGGCGCGCTTTCCGAAACGCTGGGAGCCGCGAAAGTCGCAGGAATTCCGGTGCTGGTGGGAACAACCGGACTGGAAGAAGAGCATTTCGTGATGCTTGTCGAAGCGGCCAAGGTCATTCCCATCCTTCAGACAGGCAACACCTCACTGGGCGTAACACTGCTTGCCCACCTCGTTCGTGAGGCAGCTTCGAAACTCGGTCCGGATTGGGATTTGGAAGTGCTGGAGATGCATCATCGAGCCAAAGTCGATGCTCCCTCTGGCACGGCAAAGCTTCTTGGACAGGCAGCAGCCGAAGCGCGCGGGATCGATCTGGCGAGCAACATGGAAAGCGGGCGGCACGGCCAGACCGGCGCACGGCGCGAAGGTGCGATTGGATTTGCGACCCTGCGCGGAGGAACCGTCGCTGGCGAACACAGCGTTATTCTCGCTGGCGACGAGGAACGGATTACGCTTTCGCATTCGGCAGAGAACCGGATGATATTCGCGCGCGGCGCCGTTCGCGGTGCGGAATGGCTGATCGGCAAAGAGCCTGGGCGCTACCGCATGGAGGATGTGCTAGGGTTGTGACAGACAGTTGACGTTGCAAACGGGGGGAACAAGGAAATGAGGCCATCCGATTTCATGATCGGCCTAATCAATTTTCTTTCGATTCTGCTGCCCGGTGCGATTGCGACAATTCTGGTTTTGCATGCCATCCCGGAAATCAACCGGCTGTTTGATGGATTGCCACAAGACCCTGTTTTCGCCTGGACAGGATTTTTCGCTGCGGCCTATTTTTCGGGGCATCTGATCTTTCTCGCCGGATCATGGCTGGACCCGATTTACGACGCAATCCGCAGGCGGCGCGCGCCTGACACCGAAGACACTCGGGACAAATCGTCTTTGTGGGATCGGGTGGCCGACCTTCTATTTGTGCCGCGCCTTCCGTGGATGAAGAAACCCCGTCCAGAAATGGTAGTGCAGGCTTACAGAGTGGTCGATGACCTGCGTAAGAATGTGCTTTCGCCGAACGAAGTCAGCGCCACCAATTCCTTCCAGTGGTGCCGCGCCTTGCTGATCCAGAATTGCGGCGCTGCGCATAAGGATATCGAAGTGCACGAAGCCGATCAGAAGTTCTTTCGCAGCCTCGTGATCCTGTCGATGGCTGCGGCATTGGGTGCGACAATCATGCAAGATTGGCTTTATGTCGGTGTCTCGCTGATCGCAGCTGTCGCCAGCTTCATGCGCTATTACAATCGCCGGCTCAAGACAGTCACCCTCGCCTATATCCATGTCATCACACTTTACAGATCGGGCGGCCTGACCTTTCGTCCGCTCGAAACTGAGCTTGCCCAGTGACAGCGACGCAGCTCGGACTGTCCCCATCGCATCATTCCACCGAACCGGTCGGGCGCATTGATACAGCCGACCATTCTTGGCGGGATGAAGGGGGCGGTTCCGAAGTTGCGGAACGCTGCCTAACTTTCCTTTCGAACATTGAGATCACCACGCAGCCCCTTGGCCGCAATGATGCTCAGTTGCTGGATGGTCTTGCCATTGTGGAGGGCCGATTGCTGGTCGATACGAACACTCCAGTTTGGCCGGGCGACTTGCTGCATGAGGCGGGACATATCGCGGTCGCAGCGCCTGAGCACCGCGCAAATCTTGGCCCGATAGAGGCAGACGGTGGTGATGAAATGGCCGCGATTGCCTGGTCCTATGCCGCATCTCTGCAGTGCGACCTGAGCCTTGAGCACCTCTTCCACAATGGTGGCTATCGCGGGGATAGCGCTATCTTGCGAGAAGCGTTTGCTAACGGCAGCTATCTCGGCGCACCCATGCTGGGATTTTTCGGCATGTGCGATCCGCATGGCCATGAACAGGATTGCCCCTTCCCGGCCATGACACGCTGGCTTCGCTGATCGACCACGACTATCGCTAACACCCATGACCAGAGACCAGATTTTCGAGTTCTTCCGCCGACTTGCCGAAGACAACCCAGAGCCGGAAACCGAGTTGGAATATGGCAACGCCTACCAACTTGTCGTGGCGGTCGCATTGTCCGCGCAGGCCACAGATGTCGGCGTGAACAAGGCGACGCGGGCGTTGTTTACCAAGGTGAAAACGCCGCAAGAAATGCTGGATCTTGGGCTCGATGGCCTGATCGATCACATCAAGACGATCGGCCTGTTCAACTCCAAGGCCAAGAACGTGATCGCGCTCTCGCAGCTGCTGATCGATGAATATGGCGGAGAGGTTCCCGACACCCGCGATGATCTGGTGAGACTACCCGGCGTGGGTCGCAAGACGGCCAACGTCGTGCTGAATTGCTGGTTCAAGCAGGAGACGTTCGCGGTCGACACCCACATCCTGCGCGTCGGCAACCGCACCGGCCTTGCCAAAGGCAAGACGCCGGAAAAGGTCGAGGAGAAGCTGGAAAAGCGTGTCCCGCAGCCCTTTCGCTTGCATGCGCATCACTGGCTGATCCTGCATGGTCGCTATGTCTGCAAGGCGCGCACGCCGGAATGCTGGGACTGCAAACTGGTCGACCTGTGCAGTTTCCGGAAAAAAGTGATCGAGAAACCGAAAGGACGGTGATGTCTAATAGGCGTTGGCAAGACCCACTGGAATCACGAGCTGCCGACCTTAGGCGTATGAGGCCCGCGCTTGTCGCAAATCTCACCATGCTACCCACAAGCGAAGGTGGGCGAAAAGGGCCGGCACTTCCGGGTTGGGGCTGTCCATGCAAAGCAACGGAGGACGAGTTTCAAGCATGGGACGCTTGGCCCGTTCTGGAAAG
Organism: Pseudomonadota bacterium; assembly: GCA_038526115.1. Classification (GTDB taxonomy): domain Bacteria; phylum Pseudomonadota; class Alphaproteobacteria; order Sphingomonadales; family Sphingomonadaceae; genus Erythrobacter. The sequence goes on from JBCBHD010000171.1 coordinate 5,718, forward strand.
CCCCATCGCACCGGGTGAGTTCAGAGCCAATGTCCCCTTCGTGTTTTTCACGGAAGAAGGGGCAAAAACAATCGGACGAGTAGATCAGTTCTTTCTCTGGGAAGGGCGCATCGTAGGTTCAGCGGAGATTGTCCGATAGGCTTTGGCAGCGCGCCCCTATTTGCATTCAGTCCCGCATTGAAACGGAATTCCGTTGCAAAAACATACTATTAGGAGAATTCACGCGCCTCCGTTAGGCTCGCGACTCACAACATAGGGTAGAAGAACCATGAAGTTCTCTGCAAAGTCCCGCCGCGCTCTGATGCTGAGCGCCTGTCTGTCGCTCGCCGCGGCAATGTCTTTTGGACCGGCCATTGCGCAGGACGCCTCCCCACCCGAAGACGAAGACGATTACAACGCAATCATTGTGACTGGAGCGCGCGTGACCCAGGGCGGCGCTCAAGATGTGAAGCATTTCCGATCCATCGCGCTTGATGAATTCAGTGATGAAGGTCTGCCTCGCGCTTCCAGTTTCACCGCTGAAGGCCTTCTGAGCGAGCACGATCTGATCCTGCCCAGCAAACGGGACTGCGCGCAGCTGTTCTGCGTCACCACCCACGCCATGCCCGCCACTCGCGCCGATGATGCGCACTTTGTGGGTATCGGTTTCGAAAGCGGCATTGATGCGGACGCCTATCGCGCAGAGCCGCTGAGCCTGATCGCCCTTGTTGATCGCTCCGGCTCGATGAGCGGCGCGCCGATCGAAAGGGTGAAGGAAGCGCTGCATGCAATCATCGATCAAATGCGCGAAGGCGATCGGCTCGGCATGGTCATCTATGGCTCTGACACGCGGGTGCATCAGCACGTGATCGATGTCGCGGGTAACAAACAGGCGCTTCACGCGGCCGTGGATGCCATCGCAATCAACGGCGCCACCTCGATGGAAGCGGGCATGCGGCTCGGTTTCAAGACCGCTTTCGCAGAACTCGCCCACAGTCGCGGCAAGACCCGCATGATGCTGTTTACAGACGAGAACCCCAATGTTGGGGATACCAGCGCTGAAGGGTTCATGGCGCAAGCCATTGATGGATCGCGCAAAGGCGTGGGGCTGACCACCATTGGCGTTGGTGCCCATTTTGACGGTGCACTGGCGACCAAGGT
>JBCBHD010000172.1:0-6834 GCA_038526115.1 Pseudomonadota bacterium
CGCCGGATTTGTTGAGCCCGGAGAAACGATCGAGGAGGCGGTCGCTCGCGAGGTTTGGGAAGAAGCCGGTCTTCGGGTCCGGGATGTCGAGTATATCGCTACACAGCCGTGGCCGTTCCCGAGTCAGCTGATGATCGGTTGCTACTCGCAGACTGACGAGACCGAGATCACGCTGGACGTAGAGGAGCTGGAAGAAGCGCGCTGGTTCACTCGTGAAGACGTTCATCTGGCGATGGACAAAATACCCGCCGAGCGCGGCGCAGATGGTGCTGGGCCGTTCAACGCGCCGCCGCCTGCCGCGATTGCCTACAGTCTGCTACGCTGGTGGCTGGAGAAGACGAAATGAGCGCAGCTGACCGGGTTACTATCGATATCTATTCCGACGTAATGTGTCCTTGGTGCGCGATCGGATACGGTCAGCTCACCAAAGCTCTTGGCGAGCTTGATGGCGAGATCGAAGCGGAGATTCGCTGGCGCCCTTTCGAACTGAATCCGGACATGCCCGTGGAAGGTGAAGGTCAGGAAGCGCACCTCCAGCGCAAATATGGCCGATCAGCTGAAGAAGGTGCTGCGGTACGCGGGCAGATGAAAGAGATCGCGGACAGCGCTGGCGTTTCATTGAGCTATGAGGGCGAGGGTGATGCTCCAGCGGCGATGATGTGGAACACTCGCGATGCGCATAAGCTGCTTGGCTGGGCGTTGGAGCAGGCCGGGCCGCAGGTTCAGACAGAGCTGAAGCTTGCGATGTTCAAAGCCCATTTCAACCAGCGCAGGCGTATCGGTGAGCGCGAGGTGCTGCTGGATATTGCCGCTAGCGTCGGGCTTCACCGCGAAGCTGCAAAAGCCGCGTTGGATGATGCTGAACTGGAAGCCCGCGTAGTTGCGGAAGAGCGCCAGGCTTGGGATCTTAATATCAGCGGCGTTCCGGCCATGATTGTGAATGGCAAGTTCATGATTCCCGGCGCGCAGCCGCCAGAAACCTATGTCAACGCTTTGCGCCGCGTGGTGATGAAAAGCCGTGAGGCTGCATCTGCGCAGGAGTGAGGACCGTAATCACAGCATTATGAAAAGCATCATCGTAGTCCTTGTCGCCACTGCCATCGCCTTTGGTTTTGGCATCTTTGCGGGGTCGAACACCGTTCAGGTATTCGGCTACCCCGCGTTTTTCCTGTGTGCGGTGATCGCCATGCTTGTGAACTGGCTGGCCTTCCTGCCTGCCGCAGCCGCGAAATCAGACAAATTCTACGATACGACAGGCGCAATCACATACGTCACAGTCACGGCGTTTGCGTGCTGGGCTGCCCATACGGCCGGTGGCCAGCTCGATACGCGAAGCATGGTGATTGCAGCCATGGTGGTGCTCTGGTGCATCCGGCTCGGTTCATTCCTGTTTATCCGCATCCATGCGATGGGCGGAACAGATTCGCGGTTCGAAAAGATCAAAGTGAACCCGGCACGGTTCCTGGTTGCATGGACGCTGCAAGGTCTATGGGTGCTGTTTACCGCTTCGGCTGCTCTGGTTGCGATCACAACCACCGAGCGCGCGCCTATCGATCTGTTTTTCTGGATCGGCGCGGCGATCTGGGTGTTCGGCTTTGTCTGGGAAGTGATCGCTGACGCGCAAAAGAGCGCTTTCAAGAACAACCCTGAAAACAAGGGCAAGTTCATCAATGAAGGGCTGTGGAAGCTCTCGCGCCACCCGAACTATTTCGGCGAGATCACACTGTGGACCGGTATCCTGATCATGGCGATCCCGGTGCTGTCCGGCTGGTCTTGGTTGGTGGTTATCTCGCCGATCTTCGTGACATTGCTGCTTACCAAAGTGAGCGGCATAAACCTTCAGAACAAGCAGGCTCAAGAACGCTGGGGCGGTGATCCGGACTATCAGGAGTATCGCAAGAGCACCCCCGCGTTGATTCCCGTTGTTGGTCCTTAAAGGCACCAAGCAGAAGCAACCTAGCCAGAAACAATCGAAAGGGTTTCCATGACCGAATTCGTTCCGCGCAGCGCAGTGATCACCGGCGGCGCAAGCGGGATTGGATTGGCCTTGGCAAAACGGCTTGTCGGGCAGGGCGTGCAGGTGATGGTTGTCGATCTGCCGGGTGAAACGCTCGAGAGTGCGGGGCGGATCGAAGGGATTACCGCTCAGCCTTGCGACGTTTCTGATCTCGATCAGGTTGAGGCGATGGCTGACGCTGCTTTCGAAGCTTTCGATACAGTCGATCTCGTGCTCAACAATGCCGGGCAGGGCGGGGTTCGTGGTCCTCTATGGGAAGTCGATCCGGAAAAAGCTCGCGCCCATTTTGACGTGAACTTCTGGGGCGTCTGGAATGGTTGTCGCGCCTTTGCTCCGCGTCTGATCGCGCAGGAGACATCCAGCGCAATTTACAACACTGGGAGCGAAAACAGCTTCTTCTGCGCTGTCCAACAGACGGCAGCCTACATCGCCGCCAAGCACGCGGTTCTGGGAATGACTGAGAGCTTTCGCGGAGATCTTCCCCCGCATGTGCATGCCGGAACCATCATTCCCGGATGGGTGTTCACCCCGCTTGGTCCCGAACAGTTCATGAAGTTCGGCATGGAGGTGGATCGCTACATCGACATCATTCTGCCTCAGATCCTCGAACGGCGGCGGTTCGTTGTGAGCCATGGCTACAACGAGGTCCGCATTGCCGAGCGGATGGATGAACTGGCAGCAAGCTATGCTGAACACGCGCTGCCCGCCGACCAGGATGCCGTCCATGATGTGCAACTGGTGATGGAGCAAATGCGTGCGCGTGCCAAAGGTTGAATTTGGACGCTGTTTAATGCGCGCAGAGATCGTGCCGAACGACCAGCCTCTTAGAATACTTTGACGCCAACATTCCGGTAGTGTGCTGGGCGAGCAAATTCGCGGACCTTCTTTTGGCCGACGATGCAGCCATAAGCCGGATCTACAAAGCCTTCCGACCACGAGTTATTTCGCCTGTCCAAGACATGATAGGCGCCGTCGTCCAGCAATCGTGGAGTTGCATGAGACGGCCAGGGATCTTCCATCAGATATCCGCCATGTGCCGCTGTCCACGGAGGTTCGAAGCCGTCGCCAAGACACATCACCGCATGGGCGCCCCCCGTGGGATGAGTGGGCGTACCCCAACGTATGGCGATCATCATCGGAAGCTCTCTGGTAGCGCCATCAAGAAGAGCCTTGAGTTGATCGAGATTGGCCGGATTGTGGAGTTGAACCTCCGCATCGTAGGCTCGCATCGTGTTGGCAATTCGTGGCAGGTATGACCCCCGGACACGGAAATCGTTGTTGACCCCATTTACCCGATTATAGGTGTTTCTGAAGTCGCTCTCTTTGATTGGCCTGTCGATTAGCTTCGACAGGAAAGTTGTCGCACATGCGCATGTGCAGGAGTTTTGCTGTTGCTGAGAGAAGATTCCCCGCTGCCAGCCGCCCCGTCCTTTCACATAGTGATTGCCAGCCCTGCGTTCCGTCGGGTTTGCAGCATCTCGCGCCGCAATCGCTTGCTGCTGCGATCGCGGGAACTCAGCTCTATACTGCGCCACAATCTGTTCGATATCGTCCAGCGCGCAGCCGCGCCTGTAACGGTCGCTTTGTTGCAGGGTTTTCCCTTTGCGTTGAAGCTTTTCGAGCCACTCGTCCCAGGCTGTGACCAGCGGTTGCCTAACTCTCATGCCTTTGGGGTTGGCGTTGATGTATTGAACCACCGCGCTGTTGAGGTTCTTGAAGCTGTCTGATTGAAACCATTTGCGCTTCACAACCTTGCGCCAACTTTTGAGAGTGAGTGCCATTCAAACCTCCATCTTTCGAAAGAACACTTGCGGCGAGCGGGTGTGTGCAAACCGCCAGCTGAACTCGACGAGACCGGAGCCTGACCTCCAATGCCTTCGTTGACACACAATCGCACCCACGAGGATTAAGGTTCAAATTTTGCTAGTGGATCGGCGAGGGAGGGTAGCTGCCGTGCTAGCGCCGACGCATTCTACCGAAGTCTTCAAGGCGGAAGGCGTCTGGTCAGACGAGCCCAAGCCGCTCCAGCTTGGCTGCGAGTTTGCCCGGCAAGGCGTCCCCAATGTCTTCATCAGGTGCCAGATCGCGTGGCGGTTCGCCCTTGAGATAGCGCCAGCCCTGATGGGCGCGTTTGGGGCGAGGGGAAACGCGGATCAGTTCCGGTTCCAGTTCAATTAGCCACCGGCCTTCATCTGTTTCTGAAAACCCGTTGATCACCGACCGCGCAACGATGCTGTGTTGGTGGATCCAGTAGAGCGACCCACCAATGCACTCTTTCCACTTTGTAGGGCGGTATTTGGTCGTCAGATAGGGGCTGCGGCGCCCGCCCTGATACCAGCTTTCGATGTCCGAATAGCTTTGTGCGCCAAAGGCGATCTTGGTGAGGTGAAGAGGCATGCCTTCAATCTGGCGCTTGCGCCGGAGAGATCAACCCGCCGGGACCAATCCGCTCACAACTGCGAGGCCGAGGAACGCGAAAAAGCCCATGGAATCGGTGATCATCGTCACGAACACTGATGAAGCGACCGCCGGATCCTGATTCAACCGCTCGAAAATCACCGGCACCAGAACACCTGCCAGACCGGCTACACCGATATTCACCAGCATGGCCGCTGCGATTACAACGCCCATCATTGGGCTGAAGAGCACCCCTGCCGCAATCCCGATCAGCACCGCGACTGTCGCGCCATTGAGCAACGCCACCCGCAATTCGCGCCACACGATCCGCCACGTGTTGGAGCGGGTAAGCTGGTTGGTGGCGATAGCGCGCACGGCCACGGCCATCGTCTGTGTCCCGGCATTGCCGCCAATGCTGGCGACGATCGGCATCAGCACGGCGAGCGCGACCAGTTTTTCGATGGCCGCTCCGAAGAATGCGATAATCGCGCTGGCGACCACCGCCGTGCCGAGATTGGCAATCAACCAGCGAACGCGGCTCGAATAGGCTTCCTTGATTGGTTCGTTGATGTCGCCATCGCCAGCACCGGACAGGAGCAGCGCATCTTCCCCGGCCTCTTCGGAGATGATGTGGACGATATCATCGACCGTAACCTGACCGACCAACCGCCCTTCATCGTCAACCACCGCTGCGGAAATCAGCGCGTATTTCTGGAACATCAACGCGACTTCTTCCTGATCCATGGAAACAGGGATCAGGGTTTGGTCTCGCTTCATAACATCGGACAGCTTGATGTTGCGAGGTGTCGTCAGGATCCAGTTGAGTGCACAGGTGCCGACAGGGTGATGCGAGGTATCAATCACAAAAACTTCGAAAAAGTCGTGCTCCAGATCGCCTGCTTCGCGCAGGTAGTCGATCAGATCGCCAACCGTGAGATGTTCCGGCACCGCCATGAAGTGGCGGTTCATCAGACGCCCTGCGGTTTCCTCCGGATAGGAAAGCGCGCTTTCGACCGCGGCCTGTGTTTCCGGCTCCAGTTCGGCGATAATCGCCTTCTGGTCGCTTTCATCGAGGTCTTCTAGCAGCTGGACCGCGTCATCGGTTTCCAACTGCTCAGCGATGGTCGCCACAGCCTCTGGCTCCAGCGCTTCCATCATCACTTCGCGCACGTGATCGTTGAGCTCAGCGACCACTTCGCTGCTCATGAGATCGGTGATCGCGGCGGCCAGAACAGCACGGTCATCGCTGCCGAACAATTCGATCAGGTCAGCGATGTCGGCCGGGTGCAGAGGTTCGACCAGCTCGTAAACCGCGGCATTATCGCCAGAAGCCAGCGCGTCTTCGACAGCGTCTACGAATTCAGGCTTCAGCCGGTTTTCTTCGTCGTGCCGTTCGTCATCAATACGATCGTCCGGACGCACTTCTTCTTCAGGTGCGTCAGCGACTAATACGTCGTCTTCGAGATGCGTCGGATCGACCATAGGCGCGGGTTTAGATGTGAAGGGCTGAAAAGCAAGGCAAGTGGGTGACTCAGCGGCACAAACTGGCTAGGTCCGCGACAAATCTTCAGGAGACACTTACTCATGGCCGAAACACTTACATTCACGCTCGACACCGGCGACGGCGAAAACAAGGACGTTGTCATCAAATTGCGTCCCGACCTTGCGCCGGGCCATGTTGAGCGGATTACCGAACTCGCTGGCGAAGGTTTCTATGATGGCGTGGTGTTCCACCGCGTGATCCCTGGCTTCATGGCGCAGGGCGGCGATCCGACCGGCACCGGCATGGGCGGCAGTGACAAGCCTGATCTCAAGGCTGAATTCAATTCCGAGCCGCACACTCGTGGCACATGCTCGATGGCGCGCACCCAAGTGCCTGACAGCGCCAACTCGCAATTCTTCATCTGCTTTGAAGATGCAGAGTTCCTCGACGGCCAATACACAGTCTGGGGCCAGGTGACAGACGGCATGGATCACATTGATGCGCTGCCTAAGGGTGAACCGCCTGCCGCACCCGGCAAGATCGTTAAGGCAACTGTTGCCTGATTGGGCGGGGCCAAGCGGTGAATATGCGCCTGGCCCTGATCCCGCTGCTGCTGGGCCTCAGCGGCTGCGTTACCTATCCTGATATTACTCAATCGCGCAGCCCCTGCCGGATGGATCCCGGTGGGTGGTGCGCGTTTGTGCGTGAGGCTGCGGTGGAAAGCTATCCCTACGCGCTCGCTTCCACGAACGCCTATTCCGACGATAGCGACATTTATGTCGATCTTGGCAGGAGCCTAGAGCGGATCGCGCGTCTCGAAATCGATCCTAGGGACCGGCGCAAGGGCTTTGATTATGAGCTGTTCGAACAATACGAGCTGATTGATCAAAGCGGCACACGCGGCGAATTGAAAGCGCGCATTCTTGCGTTTCGCGGG
>JBCBHD010000173.1:0-6726 GCA_038526115.1 Pseudomonadota bacterium
CGGACACTTGTTCCTGCTCAGTCACAAGGAAGAAAGCGTCGCCGCTATCCGCGACCATCTCGACGCACCGGAGACGACGGACGAAAAGAAAGCCGCAGCCTAGGGCATTCGGCTAACACCGCACATCCCGGACTCGGGTAGGCGACTGGCGGCTTGAAGCGCTCTGGCGGCTTCCCTCGCCCGGTCTGTCGCGAGTATATCCACCCCGCCCTCGCTCAATTCTGCGTACCGCTCATCAGTTCCGAAACGGTCTATGACATTGTCGATGGAATTGGGCGAGCGCCCCAGCGTTCCGAATATCACTTCAACATCTTGTCGATCCAGCTCTGCATAGAGATCAGGGCGTGCAGTGCGCGTTCCTGTAAAGGCAATGATCCGGTCAGCGGGAACGCCTGCCTCTTCCACTTCCGCGAGATCGCCTGGCTCGCTGATCGAGAATGAAATCAGCATTTCCGGGGCGAGCTGGTGCAAACGCGTTGCCTGACCGACACTGTACGCGATCAGTATGACACTGCTTTCAGTTTCGGTGTCCCGGATCAGTTCAACCACTTCCTCAAAATTGGCCGACCTCTTGAAGTCGATTTGAAGCACCGTTTTGCCTCGCGCCCATTCAAGAGCCTGGCGTAAACTGGGAACAGTGTATGGCGTGACCCAACCAGCGCTATCGACCAGATTGAGCTGGCTTATCTCCGACCAGTTTTCCTCACTTGCCACGCCAGATCCCGTTGTCGTCCGGTCCAAGGTCCGGTCATGCATCAGGAAATGCACTCCATCCTGGCTGCGCGCTACGTCCACTTCCATCACGGCTGGCAGGGCTGTCAGCACGGCGTCCATGGTCTCAATTCCGTTCTCCGGCAAACCCGGAGAAGGCCCGCCGCGATGCGCAGAGATAAGCGTGCGACCTTCGTCTTCCAGACAATCAAGTTGGGCTGACAATGTGTCGTTTGGCACAACTCGCCATTGCCCTTCCTGAGCGCTCACCGCAGCTGTCGAAGCCATCAGCAGGCATGCGCCTACAAATCTCAATTTCATCATAAGTCGCACTCCATTCGTGCAGATCGTTTAGCCATTCCTGATCGCATTTTCATGACAATTTCACGCGCTAGACAGACCGGTTGCGATGTGAGACTTTCTCTATCGAGAGAGGAGATCAATCATGCCAGCATTCGACCTGATCATCAGAGGCGGGACCATCGTGGATGGCACCGGAGCGCAGCGTTTCACCGGCGATGTTGCGATAAAGGATGGCATAATCGCACAGGTTGGCACTGTCATCGGCGAAGCAAGCGAGGAAATCGATGCGACTGGAAAGGTTGTGGCTCCCGGCTTTGTCGACATTCACACGCATTACGATGGTCAGGCGACGTGGGATCAGGAAATGGCCCCATCCAGTTGGCATGGGGTAACCACTGTGGTGATGGGCAATTGCGGTGTCGGCTTTGCGCCTGCCAAGCCCGATCGCCACGATTGGCTCATCAGCCTCATGGAAGGCGTGGAAGATATTCCCGGCACCGCGCTAGCCGAAGGGATCACTTGGGACTGGGAGACCTTCCCAGAATATCTCGACGCTCTCGAAAAACTCCCGCGCAGCGTCGATGTGGCAACACATGTTCCGCACGGGGCAGTCCGCGCTTATGTTCTCGGTGATCGCGAGCAACCCGGTGCTGTACCGACCGAGGACGACATCGCCGAAATGAGCCGTATTGTTGAAGAAGGCGTGCGCGCCGGTGCGCTTGGCTTTTCCACTTCGCGCACAGTCCTGCACAAGTCTGTCGATGGCGAGCTCGTTCCCGGCACCACAGCCACACCCGAAGAATTGGTAGCAATCGGGAAAGCCATGGGCCGAGCCAAGGATGCCGGTGGCTATGCCGTTTTCGAGATGGCGAGCGATCTTCAGCGCGAATGGAATGAGTTCGAGTGGATGGGCAAGCTCAGCCGCGAAGCCGGTATCCCCGTGACCTTTGCCGCTCTTGAATCGATCCAGAAGGAAATGCCGCTCAAAGAACAGATCGAAACGATGCGGGCCGAGAACGATAACGGCGCGAACATCGTTGCCCAAATCGCTTTGCGCGGAAACGGCATCATCATGGCGTGGCAAGGCACGGTAAACCCGTTCGCCTTCCGCCCCAGTTGGCAGACTATCAAGGATCTGCCGTGGGAGGAGAAAAAGGCGCAGCTGCTCGATCCGGAATTCAAGAAACAGCTGCTGTCAGAAGCGAATGACTATTCCGAAGCGCCGATGGATATTATCGGTGTGGTGATGGTGATCACTCAAGGATGGGCCTTACAATATGAAATGGATCCGGATTTCGATTACGAACCGGATGAAACCGCGAGCGTAAATGCGCGCGCTCAGGCGGCTGGGATCGATCCGCAGGAATACGCCTATGATATGCTGTGCGCTGACAATGCGACCGGCTTTATCTATTTGCCGATCCTCAATTATGCAGACGGCAATCTGGATTTCCTCCACCCGCTCCAGCATGCGGATGACACGGTCAATTCACTGAGCGATGGCGGCGCGCATTGCGGCACGATCTGCGATGCCGCTTCGCCCACTTTCATGCTCGAACACTGGGTGCGAGATCGCAAACGCGGGGATCGCATCAGCCTGGAGAATGCGATCAAGCGGCAGTGCCGCGACACCGCTGTGCTGTATGGCCTTGAAGATCGCGGTGTCATCGCTCCCGGTTTCCTCGCCGACATCAACGTCATCGATATGGAACGCCTGAAGCTGGGTCGACCATGGCTGGCATTTGACCTACCGGCTGGAGGCAAACGGCTTCTTCAAAGAGCCGAAGGCTACGTCTGCACGATCAAAAATGGCGAAGTGACATTCCGTGAAGGCACATGGACGGGAGAGACTCCGGGTGGGCTGATCCGAGGCCCTCAACGCGCTGAACTTGCCGAGGCGGCTGAGTGACGCCTTTCGAACCGGTTCCCGGTGATTGGGCCGTCATCACCGGCGCCGGTCGCGGAATTGGCCGCTGGCTCGCGCAGCACTTTGCCGCCAAGGGAATGCGGATCTGCGCTCTGGATATCGATGCTTATGAGGCTGAAGAAACCGCTCGGCTTTGCGGCCAGGAAAGCCGCGCTCATGGCTGTGATGTCTCGGATCGAAAAGAGACGGCACGCGTCGCGGAGAAGCTTATCGCGCAAGGCGTTGAACCCTCGCTGCTCTGGATCAATGCAGGTGTGGGTAGCGCTGATACCGTGAGCGGAGCCAAGCCTCATACAATTGACTGGTTGATGGGCGTGAATGTGATGGGTCCGGTGCACACCGCGCAGGCGTGGTTGCCGAGCCTTCGTTCGCGTGACGGATCCAGACACGTCGGAGTGACTGCGAGCTCTGCCTCAGTTGTGCCGGTTACCGGCCCCTTCACGCTCTATGCGACAACCAAGCAAATGACGGCCGCAATCGGGGAAGCGCTGACCGCAGAACTCGCGGAGGATGGTATCGGCGTCACCATTCTATGCCCCGGCATCCTGAACACGCAAATCTGGAACGCTGCGCAAGCCAGACCCGACCGCTTCGGAGGCGCTCGCCAGACGCCTGATGAAATCGGTGATCATTGGCGCGCCCAGCCCGGCCCAGAAGTTCTGGAGCGAGGCCTCGATGAGACCCTCGCCAAGGGCGGCGGCTGGTGCATCGTAGCAACCGAATGCGAAACAACTGACAAGATGGCCGACCGGCACATGGCACAACGCGACGGTTACTTCAGTTATGCCATTACGCAGACAGACTGACTCACGCTGCGGTCCTCCACGCTCCCGAAAACCATAGCAAGGCAGGCCAAACCACTACGATTCCAAGAAAAACAAGGCTAATCCCCAGCGGAACTCCTGGGTCATCACGGTTTGGCCATACCCAAGCAGCAAGCCAGGTCGCCTTGTAGATGACTTGCACCGCCAACAACGGTGCCAGAACCAGCGGGTGGAGCAATCCCGCAAGTGATCCCAGCAAGATCGCGAACCACAAACTGCCTACGAGAAACCGAAGTCCCTCGCTGTCCGCCACTTTGTCTTCAAAAACACCCGTTGTTCCGCCGCTGAAGAACATACTCCAGACAACTGGCACAAGAATTACGATGTTCGCGAGATACGCGATCCGTAGAAGACCGGCGCCCTCAAACATCGCGGGAGTGTTCATGGTTGGATCACAATCCCTTTGGCCGGATCAACCGTACCTCCAAGCATGCTGAGATAGGTTTCTCGCGCAGCTTCAAGCCCCTGATGGGTCTCGATTGCCACGGTTCCTTCGACGGCATTCAGGAAACCATGCCACGTCTTGGCAATCATCTTGCCCCCTTCGATCGGCCCATGCTCCTTGAAAAAGGCAACGAAGTGATCAGGCGCGAAGAGCAGAGTGGGCTTTGGGCCCGGCAGATCAGCTGCACCGCCCAAACCGCCACCACGTTCCTCAATATGCGTCGCGCCGACAAGGCACGAGTATTTAAGATTGTCAGAAAAGTGCTCGTGCAGCTTGGCAAGCAGGCTGGCATTGCCGGCAAAATCAACGGTGACTGTCGGGGAAATCGGCATATTGCCGACCTCCTCGTAGGAAAGCACTTCGTCATAAAGACCGGTGCCTTCAACAAACTCGATATTGCCTGCCGAAGTCAGACCGACACGCTTGATATCTGGCGAATTCTGTTTGGCAACACTGGCCAGACCCATCGCAGTTTTGGATGATGCACTGGTCAGCACAACTTGCTGCGCGCCAAACCACTCCTCCGATCGCATGAAATAATCTATGATGAAGCCGGTCTTGAACAGCGGCCCATAGATCATCCGCTCATTCTCGCGTGCAGGATCGTGCTCGGGATCGGCGGCAAGGCGGGTATACTGGTTGTAGACCGGGCTCATCGGCTGGCGATATTCGGTGGTGTCTGAAAAGCTCATATCCGTGACATTGCCAGGGCGCACATCCAACTGGGTCCCCATGGGCAGGTAGCCATAGACTCGCTCCCCCACGGAAATATCCGGATGATTGCTTTCGACAACTTGAGCATGCCCCCACATCGGAACGACGCCTTTACCGTCAGCATCACCCCCCTGCGGTGGGAAGAAGTTCCAATAGCCGAATCCGTCCCCCACCACTGCGTAAGTGATGTTGTTGGCTGTGACTGAAAAGCTCTCAACTTTCAGGCGAACAGCGCCTTCTTCCAAAGCGCCGGGATCAGCATCCACCATTGCGGCATTGGTGAGTTCGTCTTTGCGGACATGGACTTGTGAAAGGCTCATTGGGTTCCTCCTCTTTGAAAGGAGCCTAACCGATCACGGTTCGCTTTCCCACCGTGTTGCGATGATCGAAGGCCGGTTTTCTGTCACCGCGAGCCAAGCCGACAGATGATCGCATTGCGCGATCCCCACTTCCCCTTGCGGTGTCAGCTGCAGCCCGCGCAACACGGGGTAGAGGAACACGTCAGCCAGAGTGAAACCACCTGCGGTCCACGCTCCATCTTGCTGAATTTCCGCTTCGAGAAACCCAAGCGCTCGGCTGATATTGGGCAGCACTCGTTCGATCTTTTCCTTTTCCAGCGGGAAACCTGCGACGCGATGCATGATCCACGGCATCACCAGGCCGTTTTCGAACAGCGGAAAAAGGTAGTTGTTGGCGATGGCGATCCATTTGTCGAAGATCGCGCGGGCAGCGGGATCGGATGGCTGGAGCGCCGCACAATTGTGCGCATTGTCTATGTATTGCGTGATCGCGACGCTTTCGATCAGTTCGAGCCCGTCGACCTCAACCACCGGCACCTTGCCAAAAGGGTGGCGGTTCTCCGGCGACTGTGCCGCGGTGGCGATAGTCTCGTGAGAGAGGCCTGCTTCCTCGCAGGTGATCTGGACGATGCGCGTGTAAGTCGAGATCACTGTCCCGAAAATTCGGGCGTGGGATGCGGGTTTCTGCGTCATCGCCCCTGATCCGGGTGTCCAAACTTCCCGTTGCTGGCAACAGCGATAGCTTCGGCCAAACGACGATAAATGATCATGCTGTCACGGGTATCCGGCCCCCAACGCATCCGGCAAGCTTCTCGCATGAGCCATCGGTATTGCTCGGTCCGAAAGTCGTCCCATTCCAGAAAAATCGGCTTGCAAAACAGACCAAACAGTTTCCAGACGCGGATCCGCAAGCCTTCTTCGCACACGTCGAAAAACAGGACGCCGCTGTAGCTTGCACCATAAAGCGGGTGGCCCAGTTGCGCGCTACGATAGCCAAGCGTTTTGATGCGCGACGCCTGCGGACGATCAGGGAACTCGGTTTGCAATCGAAACCACCCGCCCACTTGGGCGATAAGCATCGTTACGCCGATCCAGAAAGCCGGAAATACGACAGCAAAAAGCGCTACGACCGTTAGGGCGATGGCGCTTTCGCTCACACCCGCATCGGCATCAGAACGTAAAGCGCCGGGCTCTTGTCATCCTGTCGGATCAGCGTCGGCGCACCTGCATCCGCAAGATGCAGCTCAACCGTTTCGCTATCGATCTGGTCAAGGATATCCTTGAGATAGTTGGCGTTGAAGCCGATTTCGAAACCTTCGGACTTGTACTCCGCTGCCAGCTCCTCGGTCGCGGTGCCGTTGTCGGGCGAAGTGACCGAAAGCGTCACCTTATCGGTATCCAGCCCCATCTTCACAGCACGGGTTTTCTCCGTGGCGATTGTTGCCACACGATCTTTCCGCCAGTAAGGTGCGTTTCACGCTCGGCGGCGAGGGCGGAGTGGTG
>JBCBHD010000174.1:0-6696 GCA_038526115.1 Pseudomonadota bacterium
CATGCCTGTCAGCAAAGTCGGCCATGGAATCGGACTGTCGCTATCTCCGATCAGTGTCAGCCTTTCAGCCGGTATACCCGTCAGATCGAAATCGATCGCTTGCAGAGCCAGAAACACCACCAACAGTGCCAGGCCCAGTACCAACACACCTGAATAAGTGTCGGACACTGCGACAGCCCGCAGGCCTCCGAAAATCGCGTAGGCAGCTCCGATGATCGCCACAGCAACGGAAACGGCCATGATAGTCGCGAGATCTGTCTCTTGCCCCGTAAGCGAGAGCAGAAACAGCGATCCGCCATAAAGTATGGCAGGTAAGAATATGAAAAGATTGCCGAACAGGAAAAGCACGCTGATCAAGGCACGAATGTGCTTGTCGCCGTATTTCTTTTGAAGAAGCTCCGTCGTGGTGGTGCAGTTGTTGCGATAATAGACCGGCAGAAACACGAAGGCGAGAATGAACAATCCCGCGACAGCGGCGAATTCCCACCACGCCAAAAGCGCCATCTGGTTGCCGTTCATCCCAATCAGCTGATCGGTCGAAAGGTTGGTGAGCGTGATCGAGCCAGCCACAAAGTACCAGGCGAGTCCGCCATTGGCGAGAAAGTAGTCCCGCTCATCGCCATCACCAGCGCCACGTTTACCGCGGCAATGCATGTATGTCGCAAAGGCGATCAATGCGGTGATGATCAGAAAGACCGCGACCTGGGTGGTGTTCATTGAATTCTCTCTCCCCACCGCGCGCTTCTGCACGCTGGCTTTGCCCTCTTTGTCACAACTTCACGGCTACACCGCAAGCCTTCCGCAAAAGGAAACGGCGGACACTTCCAGTCTGGAAATGCCCGCCTCCCCCTTGCAAGTCGGACGGCAACCCGCGCATCCGACACACCATTTGAGATTGGCGCTTAGAATTTGGCGCGGACACCTGCGGTGTAGCGCGCTCCGGTGCGCTCATAGGTCAGCACCCGATTCCGGAAGCGCGAGAAGTCACGCGTGTCTTCATTGAGGACGTTGAGCCCTTCGACGAAGATCTGGAACTGGTCGGTCAGTTCATAGCTGGCCGAGAAATCGACCTGGCCGAATGCTTCTCGCTGGCGCGGTTCGCTTTGCACGTCGTTTTCCTGAACCAGGAAACCATCGCGGTAGTTGTACGAAACACGAGCCGAAAGCGGGCCGTTTTCATAGAAACCGGTGACGTTGACGGTGTGCGGTGTGAAGCCGTTAAAGCCGAGGTCTCCGACAGGCGCGTTGTCCTGGCTTGAAGTCACATAGGTGTAGTTGATGATACCACCGAAGCCGTTGTCGAACGTCTTCTGGAAAGCGATCTCAGCACCGCTGATGCTTCCCGAAAGACCGTTGCGCTGACGCGTATCCTGGAACGTTACATCAACAGGTGTATCTTCCGTGAGGCCGCCATTGCCAGCCGGGAAGATGACAACACCGGGAACCGGCAGAGTCGATTCTTCGAGGAAACCGCCGAGTTCTTTGTGGAAGCCAGCCACGCTGAAATAGCTCAGCGAGTCGAAGTACCACTCAAACGACACGTCAAAGTTGTCCGATTCGAACGCTTCAAGAAGCGGGTTCCCGCCGCCGCTAAGGGGCGCATCGGAACGACCGCCGAAGGTGTTTGCTACACCCAGCGCGGTCAGCGTTGGACGGGTCACCGTCCGAGCGTAGCTAAGCCGCAACACGGTATCCGGTGTCGGTTCAACTCGGAAGCTGACCGAAGGCAGGAAGTTCACGTAGTCGTTTGGCACGGAGATGTTCGTTGCCGGACCGAAGACGGTCACGAGCTGGGTATCGCCCGGTGTTTCACGGAACTCGATCACTGGCTGATCGATACCGCTCGAAACCACATCGGTGAATGCGATACGGAAGCCAATATTGGCTGACCATGGCAGTTCACCGCCGAAGTCCCCGCCCCACTCAGTGGCAAAATAACCAGCGTAGATCTGCTCTTCTACTGCGAAGCTTCCACCCGGGTTGAATGACGGTGTGTAGATGCCGAGAACCGGATCAAGACCACCGCTGTTCAGATAGGCCAGCAGCTCGGCCGTGTTGCCACCGGTGCGATCCGGGTTCTGAAGGTTGGCTACATTGTTGAGCTGAGCGAAGGCGTCTTCGAAGCTCGCAGTCAGGATTGTTCCAGGGACGGTGTTTGCCCCTTCAACACCACTCAGGAAGCCATCGAACGAGAACTGACTGAGGATCGATGTGTCGAACGGCACAGTGTATCCACAATAGGCACAGAAGATTTCAGCCGCCGAAATGTTGCCAAATCCTGGAGCGGCAAAGTTGTCGAACAGGTTCTGAACCTTTTCACGGTCCGTGTAGATCGCGCCGAAGGTCGCATTAAGCAGCGGTCCTGCGTCGATTTCCCACTCGCCATCGAAGCGCACTTCAAAGACTTCGTCTTCTACCGTGGTGCGGTTGACGTTCACAAAGTGCAGGCGCTGGATCGAGGTATCGACGAAGTCAGCGTCCAGAATGTTCGTGATGGTCGAGATACCGCTTGTGTTGGTGGACTCAATCAGCGGAGAGGTCGGAGCAAGCGCACCGAGCACGACGAACGGGTTCGTTCCATCGCGGGTTGCACGCGACCACGAAACGTCTGCAACAAACGTCAGCCGATCGCTGGCCTCGAACTCAAGATTTCCGCCAAACGCAATCGTTTCCGCTTCACGATTGTTGGATGTCAGCACGTTATCGTTCTGCGACAGACCAACGGTATCCGCGATATCAGGGTTGCGCGCTGCGAAATCCTGACTCGGTCGGCTGAATGAAGTGACCGTGCCGTTGGCATCGATCTGAGGATCGAGGAATGGCGGGCTGAAGAAGCCGGAGAATTGCTGATCGAAAGAATCCACTTCGAACCGCGAATACAAGCCATCAAATGTCGCCGTGAACGCATCGGAAGGCGCAAACTGGAGCGCGCCGTTCAAAGTGAGGCGCTCACGATCCTGAACATCGCGGCTAAAGATCACCTGCTGCTGGACCCGCGCACCGGTCGGCAAAGCGCCGATATCGGTCGCTTGCAATCCGGTTGACGATTCAGGCGCAAAGATCGCTGCGTCGCCCTGACGCAGCGCGTAGCCATTGGTAATGTTGCGGTCGATCTGCGCGTTACGAAGGTTGTATGATCCACCAAACAGAACGCCGACCGTACCGTTGGACCATGAGACGACGCCCGTGAGATCGGTGCCGACATCATCGCTCAGGTTCTCGTAAATTGCAGCGGCTGAGACAGACGCGTTGAACCCAAGACGATCAATCGGGCGAGCGGTGGTGATGTTCACAACCGCACCAATACCGCCTGATTGCAGACCAGCTTGCGAAGACTTGTAGACTTCCGCCGACTGGATGATGTCCGCTGAAAGAACGTCGAATGAGAACTGGCGGCCCGGATTGTCAGTCGCAAGAGTACGACCGTTCAACAGAACGGCGTTGAATTCCGGCCCGAGACCACGCACCGTGATCGACTGGCCCTCACCGCCTGAACGGTCAATCGCGACGCCTGTGATACGCTGAAGCGCCTCGGCGACGTTCTGATCTGGGAATTTACCGACATCCTCGGCGTTGATCGCATCGACAACGACAGCGCTGTCACGCTTGAGATCGATCGAGTCCTGAAGGCTCTTTTTAAAGCCTGTGACGACGATGACATTCTCTTCGCCTTCGACACTGGAGGTTTCTGCGTCTTGCGCGAGTGCCGGGCTTGAAACTGCGATAGCCGCGAAAGCGGCGGTCTGGGCCAGAATGGCCCGCTTGGAAAACGACATTGCTCTCTCCCTTTAGGTCCACCCCTGTTGAGCGATCGCTGGCGGATCGGGGTGATACCGGAGACCCGGTGGGGTCGGGTTCAAAGTCTGCCGTTCATTTTCGCGAGTTCCATAGGCGGATTGGACCCGCATGAACTTTTTGGGTTTCTCCCACAGCTCAGTCGACTGAGAAAGGAGCGAGTGTCATAATTTTGCAACGCAGATAGGTGCGCGACCTGTGGGATTGGTTGAGCTTTTCCCAAATCCTAAAAACGGTTGGGATGCCGACCAATCCTGGTGCGGTACTCAGACGGCGACCACCCGACCGTTTTGCTGAACTGGCGGCTGAAGTGGTATTCATCGCAGAGACCCAGCTCATCTGAGATATCGCGCAAAAGCACTCCGGGTTCAGCAAGCATTTGGCACGCTTTCTCCATGATCAGACTTGTTCGATACCGTCCCGGCGATCTTCCCGACAGTTTCCGGAAACGCTTGCGAAACCCCTCGTAAGACTGCTCCATGTTCGACGCTGCAGCCCGCACGTCCATGGTGGCAGCGATTGCCAGTTTGGCTCTTTCGAGCCAAGCGATGTCATCAACCATATCCTGCTCACCAGCCTTGGCGATGTCCGCCAAAAGCTGCTGGAGGCGCACAGTCTCATGCATCAAATCGCTTTCGGTCTGAGCTCGCGATCCACCGATCAGACCGAGAATGCGATCGCGCCAGAAATCCATAGGCCGCAATGAGATAACCGGCCTGTCAGGATCCAGACAACCCGCGCTACGCCACAGGTCGAAGACCGGCCCTTCAAAAACCATGTAGAATTCATCCCAGCTCTCGCCCGGCGGCGGGCCGTACCAATGCTCTAACCCCGGGTGTATCAGGATCGCGTCACCCGCATTGACCGCAAGCTCAATCCCGCGCTCATCGCGATAGCTGCCTTGGCCTCGCGTGACATAAACCAGATTGAAATGGGGCAGAGTCCGGGAAGCTGTCAGGACACCGACTCCCTTATTGAGGAAGCAGGCGATCTTTATCCCGCCAATGGGAGACAGATGAAGATTCTGTTTGTAGACCTTTTCTTCCCACATATCCGATTCCCAACCGAGCCTCCTGTCCGAGATACCAAAAACTTCATGCGCTGCCAAAAACCCTCTTCACAACACAGCAAATTTGGCCTGATTATCGCAATGGATTGGGAAACCGATCGGGGGAGAGCTCGCGCACTAGACGCGATGGGACGATGGATGGATTCCTTGGATGGCTGATAACGCGCAAACTGAAGCCGGCGACAGGCACGGATTCTCCACTGAGAATCAAGGCGATGTGACAACCAGCGAAGATCTGGCAATTCCACAGCATGGCCCCGTTCCCGCGCATGATCCGGCGGAAGACGCTGTAAGCGAACATGAATTTTTTGAACTGCGGGCCGGTGGCACGCTGGTCGCGATCGAAGCTTCGCATGGGATGCGCCCAATAATTCTGTACGCCGGACCTGATCTCCCAGGGGTCGAAGCCCGATGCTTGGAGTTACTCGCCACTCGGCAACATGCTCCGGGAAGCGCGTCAGTCCCACTGCGTGGCTCGATCATCAACGAAATCGGAACCGGCATTTCTGGACCGTCTGGCTTGGTTGCTCACCGCGCGGGGCAGGACTGGGCAATCGATCTGCGGATCGAACAGGTTCAGACCTTCGGCGATTCCGGTATCGCGATCCACTGTCATGATACCAATCTGGCAGTCGCCGCCTGCCATAAGCTTACAATCGACCCAGAAACCGGGGTCCTGACCTGCAGCACTAGCATCGACAATCACGGGCAGGAAAAGCTTGAACTGGACTGGTGCGCCGCGCTTTGCTTGCCGATCGACCAGAGGCTCGACAGCGTGTTGAGCTTCACTGGACGGTGGTCTGGCGAATTCGCAATCGAGCGCATCGACAAATTCCAAGGCAGTATCGTTCGCGAGAACAAGGCTGGCCGAACCAGCCATGATGCCTTTCCAGGCGGAATTGCGATCACCGATGATACGAGTGAGACACGCGGTCTTGCTGTCGGTTATCACCTAGCATGGAGCGGCAATCACCGCCTCAGAATAGACCGCCACAGCGATGGCCGGTCGCTGGTGCAGATGGGCGAGATGACATTCCCCGGTGAAATCCGGCTGGGTCGCGGGGAAAGCTACACTTCGCCTCAGTTCGTCGCAGCGTGGTCTGAAGATGGGCTCAACGGGGTTTCCCGCAAGTTTCAGGATTTTGTCCGGGGTTCCGTACTGGAAAGCCGTAGCCTCTCTAAGCCGAGACCGGTGCACTACAATACATGGGAAGCGGTGTATTTCGACCATGATATCGACACACTCATAGAATTGGCAGAAGCCGCTGCAGCGGTCGGTGCGGAGCGTTTCGTGCTGGATGATGGCTGGTTCGGAAGCCGACGTCATGATGGCGCTGGACTTGGCGATTGGTGGGTATCGGAAGATATTTACCCAGATGGCCTGCATCCGATCGTTGATCGGGTAAAACAGCTGGGAATGGAGTTCGGCCTTTGGTTTGAACCAGAGATGGTCAACCCCGACAGCGATCTATACCGCGCCCATCCCGATTGGGTTTTGCAGGCGGAAGGTGTGGAGGCGGTGCCGTTTCGCGGGCAACTGACTCTCGATCTGACAAAGCCGGCGGTGTTCGACTATCTGTTTGAGAAGATCACGCAGCTCGTTGCGACCTACGGAATCGCCTACATAAAGTGGGACATGAACCGAGATACCAACCACCCTGGTAGCAGTGGGCGCGGTGCAATGCACCGGCAAACATTGGCCGTGTACCGTCTGTTCGAACAGCTTCGCAAAGCCCACCGCGAATTGGAGATTGAAAGCTGTTCATCAGGCGGAGGAAGGGCCGATTTCGGTATCATGCGCCACGCTGACCGGATCTGGACCTCCGACAACA
>JBCBHD010000175.1:0-6655 GCA_038526115.1 Pseudomonadota bacterium
GCAATGGCAGCGCCGAGTATTGCTGCGACTGCGAGGACTGGTTTGATCATGTCAACGTTAGTGGCGCGCACCCGACCACAGATCAAGGCTGCGAACTATTTCCCCAAATCGTCGAGCTTCTTTTGCATCGCAGCCATCTGTTCACGCAAGGCGGCGATCTCACCTGAAGATGCTTCAGATGTGTCTTTCGATGGTTCTGTTCGATTGCTCGTCGTTTTCGATACCGCACCTGGAATGAACACATTGGCTGCGGCACGCATCATGGCCATGTTTGTTTCGTGGATGGCGGCAAGCGGCCCCCCGCTCATGCCTTTTTCGAACGCTTCGCGGATCTTGGATTGATTATCCCGGAAGTTTGCCATGCTCGCTTCCAGATACGAGGGCATCATGGCCTGCATCGAGTTTCCATACATGCTTATCAACTGCCGCAAGAAGCTGACAGGGAGCATCTGCTGACCCGAAGTGGCCTCTTCATCCATGATGATCTGAGTGAGAATTGAATGGGTAATATCTTCGCCAGACTTCGCATCAAGCACCACGAACTCTACATTGTCGCGGACCATTGTCGCAAGATCATCAAGCGTAATGTAGCTTGAAGAGCTGGTGTTATAGAGACGCCGATTGGCGTATTTCTTGATGATCACCGCATCACCCAGATCTTCGGGCTGCGACGTCTTTTGTTTTCTAGCCATGTTATCTCCGCCCCAATATGGTGAGCCGTCTTAGCATCTGCACAATGTGCAGTGCAATATCGCGCTTTCAAGGGCGCAAACGCTGTCCCAGAACGGTCAACAATTCGTATTGAGAAAGAGAGCTTTGTTGCGCAGCAACAGGCAGATCATAAGGCACAGACACCCAATCACCTTCTGAAAGGTTTGGAGCTTCCGCGAGATCAACTGCGATCATGTCCATGGAAACCCGTCCTAGCAGCGGCAATTTTGACTGGCCTGAATAGAGAGTGCCGTTGCCAGCCCAACTCCGCAGAAACCCATCTGCGTAACCCAGCGAGACAATGCCGATGCGCATTGGTCCTGGAGCGGTAAAAGTAGCGTTGTAGCCAACTGTGTCGCCTGTATCCAAATCTCGGCATTGGATCAGAGCCGCCTTGAGATAGGCAACCTGTCGGATATGGTCAGAAAGCTCGGGTCGTGGGACGCCGCCATACAGTGCCAGTCCCGGTCGAGTCATATCAAAAGCAAAATCATGCCCTAGCCCAATGCCAGCGCTGTTGGACAAGCTAAGCCGCCGATGGTTCAATTGCTCCGCTGCAGATTGGAACAATTCGAGTTGGCGTGAATTCATCGGGTTTTCTTCGTCACCGCATGCGAGGTGAGACATAAAGACATCAATGTCGAGTTGGCTAACAACCTCGCTGGATAGTTCTGACTGATCAAGGCCAAGCCGGTTAATGCCGCTGTCAAACATTACATGGCAGCGCCCTCCGCCACTCTCCAACCACAGGCTAGCCTGATGGACTGAATTGATGACGGGGATCGTACCCAAAGACTGGGCGTAGGCTGCTTCTGCGCACGTTACTGGTCCATGCAGAACCGTGATTTGACTGGCTGGAACGTGCGCAGAAACCGCTTCGACTTCACTCCAGTGCGCAACGAAGAATTGCCTGCACCCGGCTTCTCGCAACGCCGGGACGCAAGTATCAACTCCAAGGCCATAGCAATCAGCCTTGACCGCGCCCCCTGCCGAGGCTTTCCCAGAAAGGGAGTTTAAGACACGCCAGTTTTCCTTGAGCGCTCCAGTATCAATATCAAGCCGAAGCGTCCCTTCGGGCGCTGAAATTCCACTACGTAGCATGGTCGTCGGCGAAGTCTCTTGGCGGCCCGCTTGGAAGCCCCCACCATGCCACCACCAGCCCAAAGGCTACCACGGCCCAAGTGTACCACAAGCCCGAATAGATGTTACCGGTGCTCGCTACGATAACGCCTGCAATCAGGGGCAAGAAACCCCCGAGGTACCCCGCGCCAATATGATACGGGATCGACATCGATGAATACCGGATCTTGGGCGGAAACATCTCTGAAAGCAAAGCTGCGACCGACCCGTACGTAAGAGCCGAAAGCAGGCCCAAGCCCAATAGAACTGCAATGATCCCAACGACATTGGCTAAGGGAGGCGTGCGCTTGTCGAAATTGAATCCGTAATCCGCGAGAGCTGCCTGGATGCCATCCCGGCGGGCAGCGCCAGCATTTTCACTTTTGGCAAACCATTCGGGCGCAATCGTCAGAGCGTCACCGCCAGCAGATATCGCCAATTTGTCTCCCGGCAGGAGAGTGTAAACCACGCCAGATGCAGTGAGGGTCTCGAGTACCTTGCCGCAGTCAGTCTGATCGCGATCGAACAACTCGGCGAATGGGTCGGTCACGCATTCCGGGCCGCTCACTGTTATGGGCGAGCGTTCAGCAGCTTCGGACAGGTCAGGATTTGCAAGCGCACCCAAACTCCAGAACGCGGGAAATAGCAGAGCGAGCGTCGCTATGGCGCCGATTAGAATAGGCATCTTGCGCCCAACGCGATCAGACCACTTCCCGACGAAGATGTAGAACACCATCGAGAGCCCTCCTGCAATCAATAGGATCCAATTCACCGTTGTCGGGTCAAGGTTCATTGGTCCACGCAGGAAGCTGAGGCTTGAGAAGAAAGCCGTGTACCAAATCGTGGTCAGAATGCCGGTGATCCCGAACAAAGCGACAAAGATGCGCTTCTTGTTTCCGGGATAGGTGAAACTTTCAACGAAGGGATTCTTGGCGGTTTCGCCAGCCTCTTTCATCGCCTGAAAGACGGGACTTTCAGACAGCTTCAGACGCATCCACAAAGAGATACCAAGGAGGATGATTGAGAGCAGGAACGGGATCCGCCAGCCCCAAGCTTCAAACGCTTCTTTGGACATGACCGCGCTGCTACCCAATACAACGATGATGGACAGGACAAACCCACCAACAACGCTTGCCTGGATGAAGCTGGTGTAGAATCCTCGCTTCTCGGGTGGAGCATGCTCAGCGACATAAATGGCTGCACCACCATATTCACCGCCAAGGGCCAAGCCTTGCAGGACCCTAAGAATGATCACGATAATCGGTGCCGCGATGCCGATATCGTCAACAGTCGGAATAAAGCCGACGCCGGCCGTGGCGATTCCCATCAAAGTGACTGTCACAAGGAATGTGTATTTTCGGCCTAGCTGATCACCCAGGAAGCCAAACAGGATCGCTCCAATAGGTCGAAACGCAAAACCGACTGCAAACGTGGACCAGACGAGAAGAAGCCCGAGCGTATCGCTCTCAACATCGTAAAATGCTTCTTTCAGGATATAGGCCAGAGTGCCGTAGATGAAGAAGTCGTACCATTCGAAGATGGTTCCAGCGCTGCTCGCACCGATAACAAGACGAATTTCCTTTTCACTCGGTTCGCGTGCTGCCAGCGCTGCCGAGTCTGCGGTTGCTTCTGCCATAATCCCCTATTCCCTAGCCGCTTAAATCCGCGGTCTATCCGTATCGAGGCATAGTCCTAACCTGCAGCGTCTCCGGAAGAAAGCGCTGTGTACGCGGCCTTCCACGGCAGCAACAATGCGCCGTGGCGACCAGGATGCGCGGGTACGGCAGACAAGGCGTCAAAATCTGGCCAATCAGGGATTGCCCCATCTCCACTGAGCCAATTTTCTATGCCTGCAAGGATTGCACCGATGGAGGCCGCATCGTGTCCCACTGCGCCGGAAGCCAGAATCGAAGCGGAACCTTGACCAACAGCGCAGGCTGCGACCTGTAAACCTACCTTGGTGATAGCATTCTGCTGGTTTGTTTCGAGACCAATCGCGATTGTACTGCCGCAAGTCTTGGATCGCGCCTCGGCAAACAACGGCATCCCGGCAATCAGCGGATAATTCGCCAACTCGGCTGACAGCGACAACAGCCTTGGCGAATAGAGCTTTACAGTTGCTGGCTGGCCCTCTGCGGTTCTCATTCCTCTGCGTCAGCAGCCTCAGCCGCTTCGGCCTCACCGCGCAGCTGTGTGCGCCGTTCAGAGATCAATGTCACAAGCTGCCGCGAAAACGCATCTGCTGCAGGATATGTGCGCGCTGAAGTGATCCAAGTCGGACGCCCTTTGTATCCCCACACCGTGTCGAAACCCAACACAAGAACTGAGAAAGCGAATATCACGATCAACGCGCCTTTCACGGCGCCGAAACCAAAACCAAGAACCCTGTCGATCGGGCCAAGGATCGAATTGCGCGATGCCTCTCCAACATTGGTCGCAATGACTTTCATCGCGGCATACGGAATGAGCAGAAGCAATGCGAAGGCGAGGATAGAGGTTGCCGGGTCTGCATCATACAAGCCGCGCAGTGCATCGGTAAGTGGCGAATGCAGGTAGTAGATCGCGAACGCCGCCAATATCCAGGCGGCAAGCGAAAGGACTTCTTGCACCAAGCCGCGCAGGAACCCGCCAATAGCGGCCACCCCCACAATGATAAGGACAATGATATCGAACGCAGTCATATCGTGACCGATTATTCGCTGCCCATGACGTGGTCAACGAGGTTCGAGAGTTGTCCTAAACGGCGATAATCGAGCTTCGATGAACCGAGCTTTTCATCGGACGGGCCGTAGCCACGGGCAAATCCCAGCTTGGCCGACTCCCGTAGTCGCAGGTCTGAGTGAGCGACCGGACGGATTTCTCCTGCCAACGAAACCTCGCCAAAGAACACCGATTTGTCGGGAAGAGGTTTATCAGCGAGGGCTGAAACAAGCGCCGCAGCGACGGCCAGATCGGCAGCTGGATCACTCAGCCGATAACCACCAGCAATGTTGAGATAGACCTCGGCTGAACTGAAATTCAGACCGCAGCGCGATTCTAGGACAGCCAGCAGCATTGCCAGTCGTCCATTGTCCCACCCAACGACGGCCCGGCGTGGGGTCGCGCCGGATTGCAACCGTACAATCAATGCTTGTATTTCAACGAGGACCGGCCGTGTTCCTTCTAACGCAGGAAAGACTGCGCTTCCCGCAAGCGGCTTATCACGCCCGGAAAGAAACAGCATAGAAGGGTTCGTAACTTCTTCGAGCCCTTCAGTTTCCATTGCGAACACGCCGATCTCGTCGACCGCTCCAAATCGGTTCTTCAACGCCCTCAATATACGATACTGATGACTACGCTCTCCTTCGAAGCTCATCACCACATCGACCATATGTTCGAGCACACGCGGACCGGCGATATTGCCGTCTTTGGTAACATGGCCGACAAGAACGAGAGCTGTGCCTTTCTCCTTTGCAAAGCGGATCAATTCCAAAGCACACCCACGAACCTGGCTGACAGTTCCTGGCGCACCCTCGATCGTATCCGAATGCATGGTCTGGATGGAATCAATGACGAGCAACGCGGGTGGTTCACCTTGCCCGAGAGTGGTCAGAATATCCCGAACGGACGTTTCGGAAGCAAGCCTGATTGGCGCGTCAGCAATGCCGAGACGCGATGCCCGCAATCGGACTTGTCCCGCCGCTTCTTCACCGCTCACGTAAACAACGTCGTTTCCGCCCCGGGCGATGGTTGCCGCGGTCTGCAGGAGTAGCGTCGATTTTCCGATGCCCGGATCCCCGCCCATAAGAACAGCCGAACCCGGAACAAGTCCTCCACCAAGAGCACGATCAAACTCAGCCAGCCCGGTTGACTTGCGAACCGGCAGTTCGGTTGGACGATTAAGAGGAACAAATTCGATTCCGCGCCCGCCACTGGAAAGATCATGCTTTTGGGAGAACACCGTGGCCGGTGCATCTTCAACGATAGTGTTCCATTCAGCGCAATCTGCGCATTGCCCTTGCCATCCCGTCGAGACGGCACCGCACGCCTGGCACACATACCGCTTTTTTGCTTTCGCCATGCGCGGCGCAATAACCAGAACATTTACGGAACGCAATTGCCTTCGTTTGATTTTCAAGCCATCAGAATCATTATGCGGCAGAAGGAATTGCGACTTGCCCTGGTATGTTATGGTGGCGTGAGCCTCGCCGTGTACATGCATGGGGTCACCAAAGAAATCTGGCATCTGGCCCGTGCCAGCCAAGCTTACCACAGTGCGGAGACTTGCAATCTCAAGGGTGTGGCACGTGTCTATCACGAATTGATCGCTGCTATCGAGCAGGATCACAACCTGCGCTTAAGGGTGCTGCCTGATATCCTCACCGGAGCGAGTGCCGGAGGGATAAACGCTGTCTTCTTGGCGCAAGCGATCCATTCTGGTCATTCGCTGGAGCCCCTAACCGATCTATGGCTTGAAAACGCCGATGTGAGCGAGCTCACAGATCCCGACGCTCAGCCGATGTGGCGTTATGCCAAGATATGGGCACAACCTATTGCCGAATGGTTCCTCAGCCGACCTGGCAATGCAGTAAATGAAAGTGTTTCTCCGGAGACACGTGCCGAGGTTCGCAACAAAGTCTCAAGACTTGTCCGAGGCCGATGGTTCAGCCCGCCGTTCTCCGGTGATCGGTTCTCCGCTATGCTCTTCGAGGCATTGGCGAGCATGGAAGCCGAAGCGAAAAGCGATCCATTGTTGCCCGATGGGCATCCGGTGGATCTATTCGTAACTGCGACAGACTTTCGCGGGCATGTCGAACTGCTTCGGCTGAATTCACCACCACTTGTA
>JBCBHD010000176.1:0-6617 GCA_038526115.1 Pseudomonadota bacterium
GCGGAAGCGATCGCACTCGCCAATGACAGCGAATATGGTCTGTCGGCTTATATCCATACCGCGGATCCAGCTCGTGCGACGCGGCTGGCCAACTTGCTGGATGCGGGGATGGTGGAAGTGAATGGATGCGCGCGCGCTGGCGGCGCTCCTTTCGGTGGTCGCAAACAGTCCGGCATTGGAAACGAAGGCGGACTGTGGGGCATCCGGTCCTTCCAGCTCACCAAATCGGTAAGTTCCCCTTTGTCGGAAGGTGTCCTGTGATGCGCCCAGTCGTGACGGAAGAGGCGCGGATAACAACGCGATGGATGGATCCTTCGTATGGCTTTAGTGCCAGATGATCGAAGCCTGAAAGCCTAAGGAGCACCCATGTACTTCCATCATTCTGACGACGTTTGGACCACATTCCCGCAATTGTCTGCGCTCGTTTTCGCTGTTTCCGGTGTGGATCAGATCCCCGCCGCTTCCGTTGACGAACGCGCCAAAGAGCTTCTGGTCGGTGTTGCTGAGGACCAAGCGAAGATCGGAGAGGCTGACCGGCCATCCATCAAAGCCTGGCGGCAAGCCTATTCGACGATGGGGTTGAAGCCGACCAAGTACAGATCAGCGGTCGAAGCGTTGCTGCGACGGTTCCGGAAAGATGGAACGATGCCGCAGCTGCACCCGATCGTGAATCTGCTGAACGCCTATTCTATGTCCGCTGGCCTGCCGATTGCGGTGTTTGACACCGATCACATCGCCGACGGCATCGAGGTCCGCCCGGCAAAAGGAATCGAAAAATTCACCACCTTCAGCGGTGATGTCGAACAGCCTGAGCCGAATGAGATCGTCTTTGCGGACAGCGCCGATACCGCGCATGCGCGCCGGTGGGTGTATCGTCAGAGCGCCGTCTCCAGCATGAGCAAGACATCAAAACAAGCGCTCGTCGTGATCGAAGGGCTGCACGAAACCGTCAGTCAGGATCTCGAAGCGCTGCGCGATCAGCTCGTGCCAAATCTGAATGAGCTTGGTGCTTCGGTTAAGGCACCGGTGATCCTTGGCCCTGATCAACGCTCCTACACATTCGACGGTCAAGCCGCCGTGTCCGATCCGATCTGAGAAAGGCAATTGTATTATGAATGAAGCCCCCGCCGATCTTAAAGTTGAAGAGGATGGTCTGAGAGAAAGGCTAACTGAGGTTCAGTCCTCAATAGCCGACGCGCTGCGGGAAGCTGGGCGAGCGAGCGATGCTGCAACGCTGGTCGCTGCTTCCAAAACCGTAGACGTGGATCGACTTCAGCAAGCGATCAATATGGGGCTTCGCGTATTTGGTGAAAACCGCGTGCAAGAGGCCAAGTCGAAGTGGCCCGAATTGCGAGAGCGTAATCCGGACATCGAGCTGCATATGATTGGCAGCTTGCAATCGAACAAAGCGCGGGAAGCAGTTGCTTTGTGCGATGTGATCCAGTCAGTCGATCGGCGCAGTCTCGCGAAAGCTCTGGCCAAGGAGTGTGAGCGGCAGGACCGGCGTCCTTCGATTTTCATCCAGGTCAACACAGGCGACGAGCCGCAGAAAGGCGGAGTCGATAAGGCTGAGGTCGATGGCTTCATCCGTGCTTGTCGTGAAGACTACGATCTGAACCTGATTGGGCTCATGTGCATTCCGCCCGAAGGCCAGGACCCGATGCAGGACTTCATCACGCTGCGCGACCTCGCAGAGCGCAACGGTGTGAAAGAGCTCTCAATGGGCATGAGCTCTGATTACGCAAAAGCGATATCGGCCGGGGCCACTTTCGTTCGGGTCGGCAGCCGGATCTTTGGCAGTCGGCCTCCGCTGAAGGCCCACGCAGCATGACACAAGTCTCAGCATGCGAATCTCCTCGCAGTGCGGATCGGTTTGATGTTCTTTTCGACAAAGTTCAGATCGGTCCCGTTGAGACGTCCAATCGATTTTATCAGGTCCCCCACTGCAATGGCATGAATCGCCTGCATCCCAGCGCCATGGCCAATATGCGCGGGGTAAAGGCTGAAGGCGGATGGGGAGTGGTGTGCACGGAGCAATGCGATGTGCATTTCAGCGGTTGCCACCCTCGCGAACTGAGGTTGTGGGATGAACGCGATATCCCGATCCTCGCCAAAATGGCCGAAGAGGTTCACAAGCACGGGGCGCTCGCCGGGATTGAGCTGGCGCATAACGGTTCCTACGTCACCAACCTCGAAACCCGCACGATTCCCATAGCGCCCAGTTGCGTTCCCACACGCGGGGTTGCGCCTGTCATGGCCCGGCAGATGGACAAGACGGATATTGCCGCCGCCCGGCGCTGGCATGTGAATGCGGCACGCAACGCCAAGAAAGCCGGCTTCGATATCATCTATATCTATGCCGGCCATGACATGACTTTGCCCGCGCACTTCTTGTCTCGCCGCCACAATCGCCGCATGGACGAGTATGGTGGCAGCCTGGAAAACAGAGTTCGATTTCTTCGCGAACTGCTGGAAGAAACCAAAGCCGAGGTCGGTGACCAATGCGGCGTGGTTTTGCGGTTTGGCGTTGACGAGATGAAAGGCCCGGCAGGCCTTTCGTGCGAAGGCGAAGGCCGCGATGTCGTCGAAATCCTGAAAGACCTGCCCGATCTATGGGACGTGAACCTTAGCGATTTCAGCAATGATGGCCAAACGTCGCGCTTCAGCGATGAAGGGTTTCAGGAATCCTACATCCGCTTTGTGAAGACAGTGACGGATAAGCCGGTCGTGGGCGTCGGTCGTTTCACGTCGCCCGATCTGATGGTGTCGATGATCAATCGCGGTGTTCTGGATCTGATTGGCGCGGCGCGGCCTTCCATCGCTGACCCGTTTCTTCCGGCCAAGATCCGCAACGGCGACTTCGATGATATTCGTGAATGCATCGGCTGCAATATGTGCGTTGCTTCCGACAAGCTGTCGGTTCCCCTGAGATGCACGCAGAACCCGACGATAGGCGATGAGTGGCGGCGTGGTTGGCACCCTGAGAGAATCGCTCCGAGAGACACAGATGATGAGTTCCTGATCGTGGGTGCCGGGCCAGCTGGCCTGGAAGCGGCAACGTGGCTTGGGAAGCGCGGCTATGATGTCATGCTGGCGGATGAGGATGAAGATCTCGGTGGGCGTGTGCTGCGCGAATCCGCGCTTCCCGGCCTTGCCGCATGGCGCAGGGTTGCGGATTGGCGCTTGTCACAGCTCAGAAAAAGCCCGCATGTCGAATTGCTACCCCGCAACCGGGTCGATGCCGAAATTGCACTGTCGACCGACGCAACAGTGATTGCAGTCGCGACAGGAGCCGTTTGGAGCGCAGAGGGCATCGGGCGCACGCATCGTGACCCGATTCCAGGATTGGACCGTGTCGAGGTCTTTACACCTGACGACATAATGTCCGGCAGATTACCCCAGGGCCGCGTCCTGATCTTTGACGATGATCATTATTATATGGGCGGTGTTTTGTCCGAGTTGCTGGCTTCGAAAGGGGCCGAAGTGGTGTTTTGTACTCCGGAAAGCCTTGTCTCCCCATTCACCGCCAACACCGCTGAACAAGGCCGGGTGCAGCGAGCGGTTATGGAGTGCTGCCGGGATGTCTTTGTTTCCACACGCCTCACCTCGATTGAAGAGCGCGGCGCGCAACTGAGTTGCGTGTACACTGGTCGATCCACGTTCGTAGAGGTCGATGCCGTTGTCCTTGTGACCGGACAAGCCCCGAACGATCAACTGTATCGCGATCTCATTTCAGAGACCCACAAGAGAGATCAAGCTCCGAGAATTGTCAGGCTTGGTGACTGCTATGCTCCCGGAACCATCGCTGCGGCTGTTTACAGCGGGCATTCCTTCGCTCGCACGCTCCATACGGACGTGCCGGATTATCCGCCTTTCCGACGCGAAAACAGCGAACTTGACTGGGATCAGGCTTTTCCATGATCGAAGGAGTCAACCTATGAGCGCTGTTCACACGGCTTTGACTGCCGTTTCCGAAGGCGGGACATTGAGTCAGGAAGACTCTGTCACCCTGTTTGATGAGCTTGTTTCCGGCGAAGCCAGCGACATTGAAATCGCTGCATTGCTGATGGGCCTGTCTGTTCGCGGGGAAACCGTCGATGAAATCTGCGGGGCTGTAACAGCGATGCGGGCACGCATGATCGGCATTACGGCGCCTGACGGTGCAATGGACATTGTTGGCACTGGCGGAGACCGATCCGGCACATACAACATTTCCACCTGCGCTGCCTTTATCGCGGCAGGTGCAGGCGTGGTCGTAGCCAAGCATGGCAACGGGAAACTGTCATCGAAATGTGGATCGGCAGATGTGCTCGGTGCGTTGGGCGTGCGGCTCGACAGCGATCATTCGGTGGTGGAACGGTGCGTTGCTGAAGCGGGGATCGGCTTTATGTTCGCACCTTCGCATCATCCGGCTTTGAAGAACGTGATGCCGGTGCGTTCGCAAATGAAAGTTCGGACGATTTTCAATCTGCTTGGACCGCTCGTGAACCCGGCTGGCGTTCGCAAACATCTGATTGGAGTGTACGACAGGCGTTGGCTGGAACCGTTCGCTCAGGTGTTGAGAGACCTTGGTTCGCATTCGGCTTTGATCGTTCATAGTGCAGACGGACTCGATGAGATCAGCACCTGTGCGCCGACATTCTGTGCGCGCCTCTCTGATGGTGAGATTTCTACATTTGAAATCACGCCGGAAGAGGCCAGTCTGCCGCGCGCTACTCTTGATCAGCTGGTTGGCGGCACGTTTGAGACCAATGCGCGCGCGTTAGAGGGCGTTCTCGAAGGAGAGAAGGGGCCTTATCGCGATGTCTCGATCTTCAATGCTGCGGCCGCTCTGATGGTCGATGGCATAGCGAGCGATTGGGAACACGCCGCCCACTTGGCAGCTCAATCGATTGACAGCGGTGCGGCCCGCGCCCGCCTGACCGAACTGGTCGCAACCTCCAACGCATAGCGGCCATCGACTGAGCCTGGACACCATTGGGAGAACATCATGAGCATTCTTGGAACGATCAAAGCCAGCAAAGTTCATGAGATTGCGGCGCTGAAACAGGCCCGGTCCCAAGCGGACTGGATAGACGCTGCGAAAGCTGGTGGTGCCATTCGACCCTTTGCTGAACGGTTGGCATCGGTCGCGGCTGGCGGAGGGTACGGGCTGATCGCTGAGCTCAAGAAATCGAGCCCGACGAAAGGCCTGATCCGCCCTGATTATGACGCAGCGGATATCGCAGCGGCGTATCGAGAAGGCGGGGCCGCATGCCTATCGGTGTTGACGGACCAACAATATTTCGAAGGGTCTGAGGAAGATATGAAGCGCGCGCGCGAAGTGTCAGGGCTTCCCGTCCTTCGCAAAGACTTCATCTTCGATCCGGTTCAGGTGCTGCAGTCGCGCGCAATGGGGGCCGATTGCATCTTGCTGATCCTCTCCGAGCTGCAGCCGGATCAGGCGAAAGAGCTTGAATCAGTGGCTCTTGAGTATGGCATGGATGTCTTGCTGGAATGCCATGATGAGACGCACCTCAAGACAGCCATGGAGATGAAGTCGCGCATGATCGGTATCAACAACCGTGATCTGACTACGTTTGATGCCGATCTTTCCGTCAGCGAAAATCTGTCGCGCATGGTCGGCAGTGATCGCCTTGTCGTGAGCGAAAGCGGTCTTGGTGGCAGGGAAGATCTCGACCGGCTTTCTGCGGCAGGCATCCGTTGCTTCTTGATTGGCGAGACGCTGATGCGCGCCCCTGATATTCGAGAGACAACCCGCGAACTGGTGGAGCCGGCTCGCGAGCAGGTCTCCGGCGACGCATAGCTTTACTGTGACGCTCAGCTGGCGATGCGCCAGCTCATGCGGCAATCAGACAACAGTGGAACAGTGCGATGCAGAGCTGATCGCGACGCGTGCGTCGATTCAGTCATACACTCCATTGGTGATGACATCATTGATGCTGTTATCGCCTACGGACACTCCGTTCACAATGATGCCGCGCCGCGCTGCTTCAATCTTCTCTACCGCTTCGGTCATGGTTCCGCCTGTTTCCATAACGCACGCGAAGTAATCGAACTCCGACACTTTCGTCGCCAGCGGATCGCCCATCGACTTGAACACGCGCAGCCATTCCGCATCGGGCGTGTCCAGTGTATCGAGCGTGCCGCCGATGACTGGCGAAAAGACGTTGCACATTGTCCCTGCCCGCTTCGTTGAATAGCTGTCCAAGGTCGGCATCGGACGACCACAACCCAGTTCGACAAGGGCGTCTTCCGTCGGCTCTCCCATCACAAGATTGAACAGGGTGAGGTTCGTTACACCGGCAAGACGCGGGTTGAACTCAACCATTTCGATGGGGCCGTCTTCCGGAATCATGAACTCGACGTGGCTTGGGCCATGGTAATAGCCAAGCTCTTCGTGAATGTTCTTCGTGAGTTCCTTGATCTCATCCAACCGGGGATGGTGGACGGGGAAAGTTGAGCCCACTTCAACGGTCGGATCCGCTTTGATCAGCATGCGGCCACACAGTCCGAAGAAGTGATACTCGCCGCGGTTTGTGAATCCTTCAGCGGACATCAATTCACCCTTGGCAGCCCCCTCCAGAAAATAGCCGGTGCCATTCATGATAAAGGAT
>JBCBHD010000177.1:0-6593 GCA_038526115.1 Pseudomonadota bacterium
GCTTCACTGCGGTTGAAGTCACAACCACAGCCACGCCTTCTACAATCTAGGCTATACGGTGCAGGGCAGCGATCTTGCCGAAGGGCCGAGTGTCGAAAGACTGCGCAAACGCGGCATCTTGGTCCATATCGGGCAAGCACGAGAGAATGTAGAAGGCGTGGCTGTGGTTGTGACTTCAACCGCAGTGAAGCGTGACAATCCCGAAGTTGTCGCCGCGCTCGAAAATCGTATTCCGGTTGTTCGCCGGGCTGAAATGCTTGCTGAACTGATGCGGTTGAAATCGACCGTCGCAGTTGCCGGAACTCACGGCAAAACGACCACGACCAGCATGATCGCGAGCTTGCTCGACACAGGCGATGTCGATCCCACTGTGATCAATGGCGGGATTATCGAGCAATACGGTTCCAACGCCCGACTTGGCGACAGCGACTGGATGGTGGTGGAAGCTGACGAAAGCGATGGCAGTTTCCTGCGGCTCGATGGGACTATCGCCGTTGTTACCAATATCGATCCCGAACATCTCGATCACTATGGCGATTTCGACGGGGTGAAGCGCGCTTTTGTGGAGTTCATTCACAACGTACCATTCTATGGTGCGGCGATCCTGTGCGTTGATCACCCCGAGGTTCAAGCCGTCATCGGTCAGGTTCGCGATCGCAAGGTGGTGACTTACGGCTTTTCGTTGCAGGCCGATATTTGCGGAGTGAACATCCGCGCCATCGATGGCGGCAACACCTTTGATGTGATGATCCGTCAGCGCGGCGAAGAAGATCGCCGGATCGAAGGCGTACATCTGCCTATGCCCGGACGGCACAATGTTCAGAACGCGCTCGCCGCGATTGCGGTCGCCATCGAGATGGGATGTTCGGATGATGTCATCCGCGATGGTTTCGGCAGTTTCAGCGGTGTGCGCCGACGCTTCACCAAAGCCGGATCCGTCGAGGTTGATGGCACCCAGGTTCAGGTGATTGACGATTACGCCCATCACCCCGTCGAGATTCAGGCCGTTCTCGGCGCAGCCAGAGAAGCTGTTGGTGGTGAGAAAGGCCGTGTGATCGCGATTGCGCAACCGCATCGCTACACCCGTCTCGCGGATCTGATGGACGACTTCCAGTCCTGCTTCAACGAAGCGGACATGGTCTATGTCACGCCAGTGTTTGAGGCGGGAGAAGCGCCGATTGAAGGCGTGGACTCCGCAGCTCTTGTTGCAGGCCTCAGGTCGCGTGGTCATCGATCTGCGCAGACAATTGAGGATCAATCTGCACTGGCCCAAGCGCTCGCTGATGAAATCGCACCCGGCGACATTATCGTATGTCTCGGGGCGGGGGATATCACGCGGTGGGCCGCTGGTCTGGCGTCAGCGATTGATTCAGAGCGGGGAGCATGAACGACATGATGCAACCCGACGACGCTTTGAACCACGATAATGGCATGGCCCCGACTTGCACGGTTGAGGGAGACGCCAATGCGCCTGTTCCGCTCGAAGGAATCCGTGGTCGGCTAACCTGTAAGGCTTCGCTCGCGAAGTTCGTTTGGTTCAAGAGCGGAGGCGAGGCCGATTGGCTGTTCGAGCCCGCTGATATCGATGATTTGAAAGAATTCTGCGAGCGTTTGAATGGTCAGTTGCCGATTATGGCTCTGGGTGTCGGTTCAAACATGATCATCCGCGATGGCGGGGTGCCGGGCGTTGTCGTGAAGCTTGGCAAGGAATTCGCCAATGTTGAGATCACTGGTGAGACGACGCTAAAGGCTGGCGCTGCGGCCCCGGTCAGCATCGTTTCACGCCGTGCTGGCAAAGCTGGCATCGACGGCTTGGCATTCTTTACCGGCATTCCCGGTTCGGTCGGCGGCGTTACCAAGATGAATGGTGGTTGCTACGGCCGCGAGACCAAGGATGTGCTGGTCGACTGTGACGTTATCTTGCCCGATGGCCAATTCGTGACTTTGAGCAATGCGGACCTGCAATATTCTTATCGTCATTCGGCTTTGCCGGAAGGCGCGACCGTTATCGAAGCCAGATTCGAAGGATTCCCCGGCGATCCCGAAACCATCCGCGCCGAAATGGATCGCATTTCCAGCGAAAGAAAAGAGTCCCAACCGATCGGGAGCATGACCGGCGGATCGACCTTTAAGAATCCTCCGGGTCACAGTTCGTGGAAGCTTGTCGACGCAGCCGGATTGCGTGGCTTCAAGCATGGCGGTGCGCAGGTGAGCGAGAAACACGCCAATTTTCTGATCAATACGGGCAACGCGACAAGCACGGAAATCGAAGAGCTCGGCGAGATCGTGCGCGAGAAAGTCTATGCGAATTCGGGCGTGCAGCTCGAATGGGAAATCAAGCGGGTGGGGCGCCCATGAGCGGTGCCTCTCTCCATGTCGCTGTGCTTATGGGTGGCTGGGCGAACGAACGCGAAGTCTCGTTAATGAGCGGGAACGGTGTTGCTGATGCGCTTGAAAGCAAAGGGCATCGCGTCACTCAAATTGATATGGGCAGAGATGTGGCGCAGAAGATCGCCGAGGCCGCGCCTAATGTCGTGTTCAACGCGCTGCATGGCGTTCCTGGAGAGGATGGCACTGTGCAGGGCATGCTCGATCTGATGGGCATCCCTTATACGCATTCCGGGGTGGCCACTTCGGTGATTGCGATCGACAAACAGCTGACGAAACAGGCGCTGGTTCCGCACGGAATCCCAATGCCCGGTGGTCGTATCGTGGCATCGGAAGAATTGTTTGAGCGCGATCCTTTGCCTCGACCCTATGTTCTCAAGCCAGTAAACGAAGGATCATCGGTCGGTGTCGCCATCGTTACGGAAGACAGCAATGTAGGCCACCCGATCGCAAGCGACGCTGCTGGGCCGTGGCAGGAATTTGATGAATTGCTGGCAGAGCCATTCATCAAAGGCCGCGAGCTCACTACAGCTGTAATTGATGGTCCGGATGGACCTCGCGCCTTGGGTGTCACTGAACTCATCATCGAGCACGGCTTTTACGATTATGAGCACAAATACACAGAAGGCCGCACTCAGCATGTCTGTCCGGCGCAAGTGCCTTCCGAAATTGCCGCATTGTGCGAAGAATACGCGCTGAAGGCGCATAAGGTGCTTGGCTGCCATGGCACTAGCCGAACCGATTATCGTTGGGATGATAGCCTCGGCGAAGAGGGGCTGTTTGTGCTTGAGACCAACACGCAACCGGGCATGACTCCGCTTAGTCTGGTGCCAGAGCAAGCCCGTGAAGCGGGGATCGGATATCCAGACCTGTGTGAGATGATCGTGCTCGAAGCCTTACGAGTTCATGCCGAAAAGGCAGGAGGAAACGCCAATGGCTAAGATCAAACGCGGAGGCCAGGGTGTGCGGCGTGCAGCCAAAGCGTCCAACCGCGCCGCAGGAGCACGCCGGGCCAAGGCTAAGACAACCGGTTTTGTCGATAGTGCGATGGGCATCTTGCCGTTCACAGAAGAACAGTGGAGCCGCATCTGGCTGGCGGTGATCATCGGCGGCGCTGTGGCGCTCGCTTGGGTGATCGCCAATCTCGCAGGTGTGCCAGCGATGGCTCAGGCGGAGGTTGGAAGAATTGCGTCTGACGCAGGGTTCGAGGTTCGGCATGTCCGCGTGACAGGCACTAGCCGCATGGATGAGCGCGAGGTCTACGCACGCGCTCTCGCCCAACGCGATCGTCCAATGCCGCAAGTTGAAATCGAACAGCTCCGTAAAGAATTGCTTGAACTTCCGTGGGTCGCGGATGCGCGGGTATCGGTGCAGTTGCCGGAAACGCTGGCGATCGACATTGTCGAACGTGAACCGCACGCTGTTCTTGAAAAGCCTGATCGGCTTGTCCTGATTGATGCAAGCGGCGTGGAGTTGGAGCCGGTTTCCCGCGAGAAGGCGGCTGATCGCTTGCGTATTTCTGGTCCCGGTGC
Source organism: Pseudomonadota bacterium (assembly GCA_038526115.1). GTDB lineage: Bacteria > Pseudomonadota > Alphaproteobacteria > Sphingomonadales > Sphingomonadaceae > Erythrobacter. The sequence continues at coordinate 3,921 of JBCBHD010000177.1, forward strand.
TGCGAAGCAAGTCGCTCCGCTCGACACGCTGCTTGCGGCCGCTCCGGCATTGCGACCGCAGATCGAAGCAGCGGAATGGGTCGGCAATCGGCGGTGGAACGTGACATTCAAAACCGGACAGGTTCTGGCATTGCCGGAAGGGAAAGACGATTCCGCGAGCGCTTTGGTCAAGTTCGCTCGAATGGACGGCCAGAACCGCCTGATCGGCGGCAAAGTCGCCACCTTCGATATGCGGGCACCGCCACGAATTTACATGCGCGTGCCCGGACGTGGCGACGCGATCGAACTGGCAGGGGCAGGAAGCTGATGGCGAGCAAGGCAGCAACCCGTGCGAACAAAGCCGCCGCGACCAAGGCGCGGCTGGCAAAGGTATTTGGCGCGGTCAATATCGGCTCGTTCCGGATATCTGCGATGATCATGGGTGAAACCGAGACCGGCGAATTGCTGGTGCTGGGTTCGGGCCACCGCGCCAGCCAAGGTATCAAGCGTGGTTATGTCACGGACATGAAGGCGGCGACTTACGCGATCCGCGATGCGGTTGAGCGCGCAGAAAAGAATGCCGGCACCAGTGTGCAAAGTGTGTGGGTGGCGTGTTCAGGCGCGGGGCTGAAAAGCAACGTGTCGAAAGTCGAAGTCGAGATCGGCGGGCGCCGGATCGAAGAGGAAGACGTTGAGCATCTGTTGATCGCTGCTCGCGACACAATCCAGCCCGATGGCCGCAGCGTGCTGCATGCTCAGCCGGCTTGCTACACTTTGGATGGCGCGCACGGGGTTGCCAACCCCCGCGGCCTTCATGCCGAAAGGCTCGGCGTGGATGTGCATGTGATGCTGGCGGATGGCGCTCCGGTTCGCAACCTGATGGAGGCGGTTCAGAGCGCGCATCTCGAAGTTGAAGCTGTCGTAGCTGCGCCACTTGCGTCGGGCTATGCCTGTCTCAGCGAGGAAGAGCGTGAGTTGGGTGTGGCGCTGGTGGAAATCGGTAGCGATGTAACCAATGTGTCGGTCTTTGCGGGCGGCATGCTGCTGGGGCTGCGAGCTGTGCCGATCGGATCGGGTGATATCACTGATGCGGTGGCGAGTGCGTTCGGCATCCGGCGGTATCAGGCTGAGCGGCTTAAATGCGTTTCTGGTTCAGCGATTGCTAGCCCTAGTGATCACCGAGAAATGATCCCGGTGAATGGCCCGAACGAGGGCTGGGATGAAAGCAGTGGACCCGTTGCCCGCGGCGCTGACGACAAGAACCGCATAGCACGTGCAGAGCTCGTCTCTGTTATCACACAGCACCTTTCGCAACTGACCGGTGAAGTTGGGCGTGCGCTCAAAGATATGGGCTTTTCCGGCACGCGAGCTGGGCAGGTTGTGCTGACTGGCGGCGGAGCTGAGCTCGCGGGACTTGCTGAGTTTACCCAAAGCGCGCTTGGAATGCCGGTTCGGATCGGGCGTGCTCCATCGTTGAAAGGCCTTCCCGAGGCGCATTCCACTCCGGGTTTCTCAACGCTGGCAGGCTTGTGTCTCTACGCGGCTGAAGATCCGGTCGATATCCGTTCCGTCGGATCGCATTACGTCGCTACGCGTGAGACCGGCGGTGCATTGGGTGCGCCGATGGCCATTGGCGGTCTATTTCGAGCGCTGCGTCAGTATTTTTGACCGTTGGGACGTAAATTATAGTAAACAACCCACTGTGGATAAGGAGTTGCGCGGGATAACCGGCGCATCACGATTGTGTCACAAACGACAAGACGCAAAAGGTGGCCAAAACCGCGTCTGGAGGAATAGCTGATGAGCATCAATATTGGACCGGCGGCGACAGATGAAATGCGCCCGCGTATCACTGTAATCGGGATCGGCGGTGCCGGCGGCAATGCAATTGCCAACATGATTTCTTCGGAAATCGAAGGCGTCGATTTCGTTGTGGCCAACACCGATGCACAGGCTTTGAGCACTAGCCCGGCTGACAAACGGATCCAGCTTGGTCCGGATATCACCGGTGGCTTGGGCGCTGGCGCTCGCCCAGAAGTGGGCAAAGCCGCGGCTGAAGAAACTGTCGCTGAAATTGAAGAAGCGCTCGAAGGCGTCAACATGGTTTTCATCGCCGCTGGTATGGGCGGCGGAACGGGTACCGGTGCAGCGCCGGTGATCGCCGAAGCTGCTCGTCGCAAAGGCGTTTTGACGGTTGGTGTTGTGACCAAGCCATTCCTATTCGAAGGCACACGCCGGATGCGTGCTGCCGAAGCTGGGATTGATGAGCTTCAGGATCACGTCGACACGCTGATTGTGATCCCGAACCAGAACCTGTTCTTGGTCGCGAAAGCGGAAACGACTTTCAAGGAAGCGTTCGAACTTGCCGACGAAGTTCTGCAGCAGGGCGTGCGGTCCATCACGGATCTGATGGTGATGCCCGGTCTGATCAATCTCGACTTTGCTGACGTGCGCTCTGTCATGAGCGAGATGGGCAAGGCAATGATGGGGACCGGCGAAGGCGAAGGCCAGAACCGGGCTCTTGATGCTGCAGAACAAGCGATTGCGAACCCGCTGCTCGACGGAGTGAGCATGCAGGGTGCCAAGGGTGTGATCATTTCGATCATTGGCGGCGAGGACATGAAGCTTCTCGAGGTTGATGAGGCCGCAAACCATATCCGCGAACTCGTTGATGAAGATGCGAACATCATCTGG
>JBCBHD010000178.1:0-6510 GCA_038526115.1 Pseudomonadota bacterium
TGTGGTCGCTCAGGCGAGTGTTCTGATTCCGAATGTCGGCGCTGGTATGCGCTAAGCCTTCGCCCAAATCTGGATGAACATGGGCAGATGATCGGGGCTATTGGTTTGCTGCGGTCAATCCAGCATCGCCGGTCACTCGAAGGTGAATTGCACGCCTCAGCACTTACTGACCCGCTCACTGGCCTTGCCAATCGGCACGCCTTTAGCGCTCAGTTGCGCCATCACCTTATGAGGGGTGGCAGCAATGCAGTTGCGTTGTTTTCGATTGATCGCATGCGAGCGCTCTGCATGCAATTCGGGCATAAGACCGCAGATGAGATTCAATGGGGTTTTGCAAAATTCCTGAGAAGCATGACGCAGGCTGGGCATGAACTAGCCCAGCTCGATGAAGAACGATTTGCAGTGATTATGCCTCACATCTCCATGAAGTCTGCCGAAGCGTGGGTGAAGGAAGTTCTAGCCACTTTTGCAAGCCTTACAGTTGAGGAATCTTCGCGCGCGCCTAAACTCTCTGCCAGCGCAGGACTCGCAAAGGTGGAATGCTCGGTCGATTGGACCCTCCGTCAGGCTGAACTATCGTTAGTCATGGCGCGTGCGGGCGGAGGAATGCGAGTCGCTAAAGGCACTAGGCAAAAATCGGGGCGTTTTGATGCACGGCCTGAGTTTCCAATGACGCCGCTTGGAGTTGTTGCTGCCGCCAGCTAGGGCAAGGCATGACTCACATCTCAACTATCATGCTGCTCGGCGCTGGTGAGCTCGGCAGGGAATTTGTAGTCTCTGCGAAACGGTTAGGGGCTCGCGTTATCGCCTGTGACGCTTATGAAAACGCTCCGGCAATGCAGCTTGCTGACGCTTGCGAAGTCTTTTCGATGCTCGATGGAGAAGCGCTTAGAGCGGCTGTGCACAAGCACCAGCCAGATCTTCTGGTGCCGGAAATCGAAGCCATTCGTACAGAAGTGCTCGCCGATCTGGAAAGCGAGGGTTTTAATATCGTACCCTCCGCCCATGCCACGCAGCTAACGATGAACCGCGATGCGATCCGCGATCTCGCAGCGGAAGAACTGGGGCTCAAAACATCAGTCTATCGTTACGCGGAACGCCTTGAGGAAGTCTGCGTCGCTGCTGAGCACACAGGCTTTCCGTGCGTGATCAAGCCAGTCATGTCGTCATCCGGCAAAGGGCAAAGCAAGGTTGAAAACGCCGCCGAGCTTGCAGCCGCATGGGAGTATGCGACTGAGAACATGCGAGGCGACCGTTCGCGTGTCATCGTCGAGCAGTTTATCGACTTCGATTATGAGATAACGCTGCTTACGGTTCGTCACGCTGGTGGCATCACCTTCTGTCCGCCAATCGGGCATCGGCAAGAGCGCGGCGATTATCAGGAAAGCTGGCAGCCAACGAAGATGAGTGCGATTGCACTTGCCAAGGCGCAGGAAATGGCGGGAACGGTTGTTGAAGCGCTTCAAGGTAACGGCCGGGGCTGGGGCCTCTTTGGAGTCGAGTTCTTTGTGCGCGGGGACGAGGTTATTTTTTCAGAGCTTTCGCCGCGTCCGCACGACACAGGGATGGTCACTTTGGTCTCGCAGGAATTGACCGAGTTCGATCTTCACGCCCGTGCTATCCTTGGCTTGCCAGTTCCAGCCGAAATCTCTTCACGCGATAGCGCTTCTGCTGTCATTCTCGCGGACCGCGACAGCCAAGCCTTCGAATTTGAAGGGCTGGCAGAAGCTCTTGCGTTTGATCCCGAAGCAGTCGACGTGCGGCTGTTCGGCAAGCCAACCACACGCCCATACAGGCGGATGGGCGTGGCGCTGGCTCAGGGCAAAACGACAGACGAGGCTCGTCAGGCAGCCGCAAGGGCAGCGCGAGCGATTACGATCACATATCGCGACTGACAGGCGCTCAATCGCCGTAAATGTTCATGTCGGCCAGTGTGGCTGGAATGTTCGCTTTGAGATCGCTCGACGCTGAAATGCCACCGCCACCAAAGGCGTATTCCATCATCTCATCAGCCTTTTGAACCAGCAGCTTCGCATCACTTGGTATAAGATCCTGTGAGAAGATAACTGTTCGGCGGAAGACTGTAAGGGCCTCTGAAGCATCGTTCTGCTTCCCGCTCCTCACCGCAGAGCTGAGTGTAGCAAAGGCTTCTTTTATCTCCGGTATCTCACCCCAGTCGGCTTTCCGCGCAGCAGATCGAAGGGAAAAGACGCAATAGGTCTCTTGCATGGGTTGGCCGTCGTAGAGCAGTTTGCTGTCGTTCGGGTCGACGGTTATCTTCGACCTGTCCATATTGGTTTTGTCCGTAGCGATGATAGCGAAGGCTGAGCTTTTCTTCCCTTCCAGTTTTAGCGATGTGTCCATGCCCACTTGCAGGCGGCTGTCGTCGGTTTGCCCGGCGATCATGTCCATCCCTTCAGTGATGAGAGGAACAAACGGCTTCACTGCGCCGATAAAGCTGACACCCGCCGTTTCTGAAACCCGCGTCACAAAGTCGATCACTGGTGAAAGCAGATTGCCTGTCTTGATCGAAAACAGCCCAAGCTGAAGTTGCAGATCACCGCCGCGCCATGGGACTGCGCCCATCATCTGTTTATTGACGGTAATCACGCGGCCAAGCGAGTCCTCGTCAAGCTCAGCGATTTTGTCAGGCTTGGACACTGCCGCAAATTCAGCATTGCCATCGCCCTGCCTTGCGAGTGTGACAAAGCTGTATACCAGACCATGAAAGCGGGTCGCGAACTTGCGACTTTTGTCGAGCCTCAAAGAATCAACATAAAGTTCGACATAGGCGCTATCTCGCGCAAAGGCTGGTTCTTCAGGAAGGCTGGGGAGGTCGAGATCCGGAACCAGCAGAAAATCTACGCTTGAGCTCCCTTTGACGGTGTCGATCAAATTGGAAAACCAGCCCATTCCTTTTCTCCTTAGTCGGTCGTGTAAGGTGTCAATCCAAGGGCAGCCATTGCGTTGTCTGCCCATATCCAGTCGGTGAATTCAGGGTACTCGCCGAACGCGGTCCGTTCGAAGGCGAAGGCCATGACCTTGTCATTCTGATCGACCAGCGCGGAGCCGGAATCGCCACGCTGCGCGTCTGGCCGGGTTTGTAGTTTGAGTTGCACCGATGATCGGCGTCGAAGCAGGCCTGCGTCGTGAGAAGATATGATTGTCTCTGTTACGTCTTCCGACGTGCTACCCTCGAATGTGGCGCGTTCCTGCTGTCCAGGTGCACGGTCGGTCACCAGTCCATTGCAGCCTTGCAATTCCGGGATATTGTAGTCGTCTCCAAGTGGGATGAAGACGATGTCCTGAACGGGATTGGCGAGCGCGACTTTGTATTCCCGCAAACCCACTTCGACCTTTGTTCCAACTGGGCCGGTGCCGTGAAAGCAGCCTGTGATGCCAAATCGGCCATCGGAGTCACGGCAGTAGACGCCGCCGGTTGAGCGCTCCTCGCCACAAATAATGACCTCATGCGGGCTGGGTACGCACAATTGTTCCATTCGCGGCATTGAAGTGGCGATGATCTGCGGCCGGACTTCTCTGGTAAGCATGGCGGCGATTGCCGGATCGAGTGTTGCGAGCAGATCGCCGGATTCACTGCGCTCAGACGAAGGAGACATGCGCGCATCCTCGCGCAACTGATCCATTATTGTGTGCAGGTCTTCCATGTTGGGCATCAATTCGGATGTGACCTTGCGGCTTTGGGAATACTCCATATCCGGATCCAAAATGAGGACGACAGTTTCGCCTTCTTCGATCCCCGGTGTTATGAGATAACGGCTGTTGTTGCTGGGCTCATAGCCGGGTGTCATCTCACGATGCCGCCTGAGGTTAGGGACAGACGAGTCACCCAGCCAGCTAGCCATGCCGGCGGCCGCAGCCGAAGTGGCCGCCCCAATCATCGAAGTGGTACTTGAAGGATCAGCCCAATTGCGCGTCACTTCTGTAAAGTCGGTCGAAGCCAGAATCTTGCCGATTGCGCCTTCAAGCATTCTGGATGAAAAAGGCGCTGGCGGCTTAGCATATTGCTGTCGAGCAAGAACTCGACGAACAAGCCCGTCAATCGAATTCTCTTCATAAGAAGAACCCGTTTCACTCATGAATCGCCCCCAACTGTCAGGCGCAAGTTAACCCAAATTTCCGGAGAGTAAAACTCGATAGATTTTCCGGACTGAAATTCAGAAATTCGTCCTCTTGAGGCCTTTCGTTTTCGCCGCGCTTTATCGTCAGACCGGTTCGGATTGTGCGCCACAAAAATTGGCTTCTCCTCGGCCTAAGGAAGAGCGGTTGGTGCAGCGTTGTATTGTATGCCTGAACCGTTAGTGCGTGACAGTGTTGAGGAATGGGGTGATCAGCACTGTCGCAAGCGAGTGCGTTTGACGTAAGACTCCCGTGATCAAAGCCTATGAGACATTATGAACGATCTGACTAAAAACGCGGCTCTAACGCCTTTCGACACAGCCTTTCTTGGCTGCGAACTGCTGCAGAGTGCACGCTGACATGGCTGAACCGCTTGTGTTGACGTTGGGCTGTGATGACCGGCCTGGTATCACCGCTCGCGTGACCGCTTTTCTGTTCGAACGCGGCTGCAACATTCTCGAAGCGCAGCAGTTCAACGACCGCACAAATGGTGATGAAGGTGATCGCTTCTTCATGCGGGTCGAATTTGATCCCGACGGTGCCTCGCGTGAAGCGTTGCGCAAGGACTTCGCAGAATTCGCTGAGGAATTCGGGATGCGCTGGAAACTGAGCCTTCGTGACCGGCCACGCCGTGTCCTAATCATGGTAAGCAAGGCTGATCATTGTCTGGTCGACTTGCTCTATCGCTGGCGCACCGGTGAATTGAATATCGACCCTGTGGCGATTGTCTCAAATCATCCGCGTGAGGCGGCGATCCGAAGCGACATTGGCGGAATCCCGTTCCACCATGTGCCGGTGACGCGCGACAGCAAGCCAGAAGCTGAGGCGGAATTGCGCCGTATCGCCAAAGAGACGCAAGCTGAATTGGTCGTACTGGCTCGCTACATGCAGATATTCTCGGACGACCAATCGCCGCATTTCGCGGGGCGCTGTATCAATATTCATCACAGCTTCTTGCCCGGTTTCAAAGGCGCGAAGCCATATCATCAGGCGCACGAACGTGGGGTGAAAATCATCGGTGCAACGGCGCATTTCGTTACGGCTGATCTCGATGAGGGACCGATCATCCATCAGGATGTCGAGCGTATCACCCACGCAGATAGCCCGGGCGATCTTGTCCGCAAAGGCCGGGATATTGAGCGGCGCGTGCTTGCCGAAGCGGTGCGGTTGTTTGTGGAAGAGCGCGTGCTGCTTAATGGTGCACGAACTGTAGTGTTTCGCGGTTAGTCGAGCCAGCCGTCCGCGCGCAGACCTGCCACAGCGCTGCGGCTGACCGGTACGCTTTCGCCATTTGTCAGGATAAGGCTGATATCACGCCCATTGCGCTTGTACCCACGCACAGCTGACCGGGCGACCCACCAGCTGCGATGAACTTGCTTACCTGACTTTTCAGGCATCAGAGCAATCGCTTCTCCGAGTGGCATCAGGACCATTTCACTTTGATCAGATCCGTGAGCGTGGACGTAGTGATCTTCAACCGATAGCGCCAAGAGTGCTGGGAATCCGGGTTTGAGCCGCTGGTGAAAGTCTGTTTGAACGAGGCCTGTTTGCGCAGGTTCATCGGGAAACTGTTCGGACTCAACCGTCTTTGCGCTGCGATTATACAGAACAAAGAACACCGCGAACATCGCAACGGCTATTGCCAGTGTCTGCGGCCAGACAGCTGCGAAACGCGGGCCAAGCATAGCTTGGGTGCCTCCAAGCCACCACAGTATCGCCCATGCTATTGGCACTGTCGCCAAAGGTATGGCGATCACGTAACCCCAGACATCATCCACGCCTAGAAGTCGCGCAGTCGCTTTCCCAACCTGTCCGACCAGACCGAACACAACCCACGCGGCAAGCAAGCCACCGACCCAATAGGCCATGCGCGCACCAAGCTCCATGCCGCCCGGATTGAACAGATTCGCGAGCGCGATGGCGCAACCGATGAGTGCGACGATGCCTGCTTCGGCAAGCCAGTGATCCCGGTGCTTTTCGCCGAAAACTCTCATGAGTGCCTAGCTGCGATCAGACCATTGGCGCAGAGAGCGGACCATCCGCGCATCACAGCGACAATCCGCGAAATCGCGCTTTCCATCAATTCGTTTCGATCAAAAAACATGGCCTGAAACGGATATCCCAAGGATGGAGCGAGAAACAAGCATGTCTGCAAACGACCGAGTGATGAAGATAGCAAGGCTGGCGGGGCTGCTGCTGGTAACGGCTGCTTTTACAGGCTTATTCATGGTGCTGTCGAAATTGACGGGTGGATATGCGGCCCCGCAGATGGAGTCCGATGGCAATCGCTTCACTCTTCCAATCATGATCCACCTTGCGACTGCACTGCCAGCCGTTTTGCTTGGCCCGGTGATCCTGATGCGACGTAAG
>JBCBHD010000179.1:0-6427 GCA_038526115.1 Pseudomonadota bacterium
GGTATCATCCTGTCTTCGGTTGGTTTCCCGACCACAATGTTCACGGCACTCTTTGCACTCGCCCGCACTGTCGGCTGGGTTGCGCAGTGGAACGAGATGATTTCCGATCCAGGTCAGGTCATTGGGCGTCCGCGCCAGCTCTACACTGGCCCGACAGCGCGTGATTACGTACCGGTTGCTAACCGGTAACCGCTTTGGCCGAACGATATGTTGGGGCGGCTCTCGGGAAACCGGTGCCGCCCTTTTCTGTGTTTAGCCTAAGAGCCCTATTCTGCTTGGTTCAGCGTCAGGACAAATTCAGCGCCATCGGACGCCTGCGAGTTCAAGCTGAGCTCGCCACCCATGGCTCGCGCCAGCTTGCGCGAGATGTAAAGCCCCAGGCCTGATCCTCCGTCATTGTCACGGCCCAAGCGTTCGAACTTGTCGAATACCTTCTGCGCCAACTCAGCATCGATCCCGGGGCCCTGATCACTCACACGCACATCAATTGTATGATCCAGGCGAGTCTCAACAGTCACCTCGACTGTGCTGCCCTGCGGTGAATAGGCAATGGCATTGCCGATCAGGTTAATCAGAATCTGAAGAACACGGCGAAATTCACCTGTTGCGTTCGCGACGACCCGCTCATCCGGAACAATCAGTGATATCTCGCTAGCGTGAGCGCGAACACCGAGAATCCCTGCGGCACGCCTTGCTGCGTCACCAAGATCGACTGTTTCGTTGAGCGTGCTGAAGTCGGGAGCCTCAACCACCTCGAGATCGGCAAGATCATCCAGCATGGTTGAAAGATGCTTTCCGGCTGACGCGATGTTTCCGGCATACTCACTGTATTCTGACCTTAGCGGACCTGCGAGTTTGGAGCGGATCGTTTCAGCGTTTGCGATGATACGAGCTATAGGCTGACGCAGGACTGGCGTCAGTGTGCTCCCAACCATATTTTCACTGGCTTGGTCATCGGTGAGTTGTTGCTCTGACGCGTAGCTTTTGTTGAAAGGTTCGTTTGCAATCAACAGGAGCTCAAATCCACGCGGGCTGGAGTTGGCCGGACCAACAGGAAGCAAACGCACACGCCAGTCCCGCGATGATCCCGGAACAACGCACCGCGTTTCATCCAGCAGCCGCCAATGCAGGGGCTGATGGTGCGCCACACCGACCAGATCGACATATTCGGTCCATGGACGACCGGGATTGCGCTTCACCGCATCATGCAATTCTATCCCATCGGCGACTTGTGCGGACATGAGTTGAACACGTTGTTGAGAATCGAGCCGAGCGGTGATCTCAGCACTCGCTCGATCAATGGCGTCTGACCGCTCCGCTGCCTCGACCGCGTTTTCATCTGGCAGGGCAGTGCGATTCCAGTTCTCGACCAAGATCTCGCAGCCGCCATCACCACCTTGACCGACAGGATGAATGCGGACGAAACCGCTCACGAGTTCATCACCATCAAAGGCTACGAACTCGCGCGCGATGCGCAATCCCATCTGTCTGCCTTGGCGCACCAGTCCGAGCAGTTCTGGAACGGCAAGCGTACCGGGAATTGTTCCACCGCAGCGCTCATGCAATTCTGCAAGTGGTTCATCAGCGGTCAGCAGCCTATCCTCGCTGTCGGTGACACCGCGAGCCGCCATAAGGGTGGGATTTGCTTCGCTGGACATGACTTATGCCGCCGCAGCCGTGGTTGATCGCTTCAGCAAGGCAAACGCACGCTCTGGAGAAACCGTGTCCAGTCCAGATGGCATCCCTTCAGCCGGTTCAACTATGAGGAATTGTTTCTCAATTGCGCCCTCGCCCAAGCCGGCTGCTCGCAGGGTGAGAGCAAGCCTTGCTGCTTGTCTTTCGTGACATGCCAGCACGGCAAGCTCACGAGGCTGGCGTGTCATCGTGCTGAGAGCACTCGCAAACAAAGCAAGGCCCGCATGTTCCAAATCAAGGGCAACCTGTGCGCCGCCGCGCATTGATGAGACAAGCCGGGCAAGTAAACCGACCCGACTTGCGCCTTCGTCGAAGCCATTCTTGAGTTCAAGCACAGCCCCACTTTCAGTCGAAAGCTCATACCTTTGGCAATGGCTTTCACAGCGCCTCAAAACCGAATGGAACAGCTCTGCTGGCAATTCCGAAAGTGGCATTTGCATTCGGCGTTGGCTCTGGATGAAGCGCGATTGTCCCGCCATGCTCGCCATCGCAAGTTCAGCAACGGCCGGTTGGTCCGATGCAATTAATTCCTGTAGCAGTGGTGAAAGGATGGGATCGATTTGCGAGCGGAGTTCCAACCGTTCGGACAAATACCCTTCCATGGCCAATGCATAGCAATGGCTTAAGACGGCACTGTCTTCGCTCAGCTCATCGGCGAACCGATCAAGAATTTCAGGATCAATAGCCTCGCCGTTTGGGCAAGAGGCCGCCAACAATTGAACGGAAAGGTGCGCTAGCATCCCTCGCAAACGTGCAACCACTGCATCGCTGACCAAAGAGTGACCGGTGCTTGCGAGTAAATGCGCAAGGACAGGTGTGACCCCACTCAAAGCACGATCACCACGCACGAGAGCATCCCTCAGGACGGTCTCGACCCCCTGATTGTGCCCCGTCGCATTATGCGCGGTGCTCGCGTTCTGGTTGGCTAGATCGCCCATTGCGCTGCCATACTGCACCATAGTTAAAGCGGCGTTAGCTCAATTTCTCCGGGATAGCAGCAGTTTGTGGCCAAGTGCGGTCAGCCCCAGAACAGCAACAGCTTCCACCAGCACGTTTCCAGCAGCTGCGGCCGCCAGAACGCAAAATTGCAATGCCCGATCATTCCAGAACGTTCTGACAGCAGGTTGTTCTGCATTTGATGCCAGTTTGATCAGTCCGATCGACATCAAGGGCAAAGCAATCAACTCAACCCTATTGAGTGCCGGATTGACCGCTCCGACCAAAGCAACGGCAGGGATCACATCAAGCGCAGTTTGCAGAACTGCGATCGCAAGCGAGTGCTCGGCCTTTCGAAACAGGCGAACTTTGAGGTAAAAGAGGAAGCTTGCAGTAGACCCGCAAAATGCACCCACAGCGACCAGAGCCAAACCCGCTGCGCCCGTTCCGCCCCACGCTAACACAGTGCCGAGCGTCATCAGCAGAACGCCAATTGCGGCGCCAGTTAACACACCCTGCCGTACACCGATTTGCTCCATCCATCGACCAGCTAGGATCGATACAGCAAGCAGCGGCCCTGCCCATTCTGGGGTAACAGCGCTGTTAGCGATGATCACTTTCTGTCGCTGCAAAAGCAATTCTTGCGAGGATGCGACTAGTATGCTGCCATCGGAAACCGCTTCATCCGGCAACGCCACGCCTTTCACCCCTGATTGCAACGCGATCCGGAGCAAGGAAGAAATCGCATCGCTGTCCGGTGGCAACTCCGAGAGTTTCTGCGCTGTATCCGCGCGCATTGTCAGTAGACCGCACCAGATACGCTCCGCATCAATGCGCTCAAAATCCTGAGGCAGGCCTGTGCGCTGCTCGGATTTGGGTGAGCACGTGTAGACTGCTTTTCCGGGGCGTTCTGCCGAGAACTCAGAAGCCGACCAGAAACCCCGATCAATCACCACCCCGTCTAGCAGCACAACGAGTTGATCGTCTGCGCGCAGCAAGGAAACCAGCTGCATGTTGCCCCGAACGGCGTGGAATTCGCCTCCCAGAGCCTCGGTCTCTTGCTGCAATTCGAGGATTTCCGAACCCGGCGCTTCGCAAAGACAGATTATTCGCGTGCAGCCCAAGTCGCGAGCCAAATCGATTTGCCATCCAAGCACACTGCGCCCAGCCAAGGGCAGGAGCGCCCGCAATTCGCCTCGATCGGTGCGTTTGAGTGCAGCCAGCACAGCGGTGCGCAACAGGAATCCTCCAAATACAATTGGAGCTTAAAGCGAGCGCAACCGACGGTTCAAGCCACACCGAGGGTGACTGCCTCTCAATACCCGGATTTCAGCGCAATTGATCGGTTAGAAGGCCCGCTTGCCCGAAAAGCGGTCGAGTACGCTTTCAATGTCGCGGATTGCTGCAGGCTCTCCCGGTGCGGATTGCAGAGCATTCTCTGCGGCCAGCAACAGATCCTCCGCGTGAAAGCTGGCTGCGAGGCCCTTGAGCCGCATGGCAGCAACATTCCAGTTGCCATCGCAACGGGATCTTTTGAGCAAATCGAGCTGCTTTGCTGCGCTCTCCACAAACGCAACGCGCAGTTCGCGCATAAGGGCGGCATCATCACCGGCGGCAGCCGCCAGAGTGGCGTCGAGAGCTCCTGCTTCATAGACCATGACAGGGCGGATACCATCATCGGGGTTAAAGCGGGGTTTATCCTGATGCTCGCTGTGGTATTTATCGCTGCATGAGCAGTGGAAATCATATTCGCGCCATCGGCGACGAAGCCGCGCAGGACGCGCAACAAAAAACCGATGCAGCCACGGATGCGCCTGATGACATGGGTGTTTCGTCAGGCACTGAGGCCTCTCTCGCCGATACTGTAGTCGGTTATGAAGAAGATGAATTAAACCTCGAAGATTATGAAGAAATTGCTCCTTCGAGAATGCCTTGGCTGGCGCCGGCCTTAGCCATATCAGTAGTAGTCGCCTGGACGGCTTTGTACGGTTGGGCAATGCAGGATCGGTTGCTGAATGCTGGAAATGTAGCCCCCAGCGAATGGACGCGTTGGGTTATCGATTGGTCCGTTCCAGTACTGCTTGTCGGTGTTTCCTACCTGTTGTTTATGCGCAACTCTCGGTCTGAAGCGAACCGCTTTGCGGCCACTGCCGCTCTGCTCAGCCAGGAAAGTGCACAGCTTGAAGATCGCCTGACGGTGGTCAATCGTGAACTCAGTCTGGCCCGGGAGTTTCTCGCCTCGCAATCACGAGAGCTTGAATCTTTGGGCCGCATCGCCAGCGAGCGGATTTCAACCCATGCAGACGAACTCCAAAGCCTGATCAAGACGAACGGCGCTCAGGTCGATAAGATTGGAAGTGCGAGTGAGACAGCGCTCGGCAATATGTCACGCCTGCGCGATGATCTGCCGGTTGTCGCTAATTCTGCGCGAGACGTGTCCAATCAGGTAGGAAACGCAGGTCGTACCGCTCAGGACCAGCTTGATAAACTGATCGGTGGATTTGAACGCCTGAATACTTTCGGCACCGCAAGCGAAAACCAGGTTTCAACACTGGGAACTCGCGTTGGCGAAATATTGACTGGTTTCGAAAGTCAGTTGGGTCGCATCGAACAATTGGTGTCCGGACGGTTCGATGCTCTGGCGCAGCAAACCGACGACTATCGCGCAAAAATCGGTGAGAGCGAAAGTGAAGCGCTCGCTGCGATGAATGAGCGCATCACTCTGCTTCAAAGTGAAACCAAAGCTATCGGCACCAAATTGGTTGAAGCCGAACAAAGCGCGATGGAACAGGTCCGCGCGTCAAAGGCATCGATGCAGGCCGAGATCACCGATATGGTGGAAACGCTTGATCGGCTTGTTCGACACGCCGTTGCTGCATCACAGACCCGTATCCGTGAGCTCCATGAGGAAGCAGGCCGCTTCGATGACAAGCTCGCCCAACGCGACATCAAGTTCCAAGAAGAGATGGCGCGGCGTCAGGATGAGTTTGAAACCCGCGAAGCGCAATCCACTGAAGTGCTCGCCCAACGCCTTGCCGAGCTTGATGAAGCCTTGTCAGAGCGTCGTGAAGCGCAAACTGCAGAAACAGAGAAACTCGTCGCTCACAGCACTGCTATGAGTGAGCAAGTATCCGATTTGAACGCCTTGATCGCAAAGGTGAGTGAGGAGACGGAAACAACCCGATCTTCTCTTGGTGAAGGGCTTGGTTCGCTCGAGGAGCAACTGGCCGCGAAAAGAGCAGCACTGGAAGAAACCGGGTCACAACTTGAAAAATTGACTGATGCGAGCGTCCGCTTGCTAGAGATCATCCAATCCGGTGCACGTCACAGCCGCGAGGATCTGCCTGAAGCCATCAAGGTCGCTGCAGAAGAACTTGGTTCCGTAGAAGAACGCGCAACTGCGCTTTCGGGAGTGATGTTCCAGACAACGCAGCATAGCAGCGAATTGAGCGAATACCTTACCAAGACCCGTGAGGAGATTGAGACGACAGATTCTTCTCTTGAAGGCCTCCAAGCTCGCCTCGGTGAGCAGGCTGAGGACACTTTGGCGAAGCTTCAGGGCCTGCGTGGCAAGCTCGACCAGCTTGCCGGCGATGGAGAGAATTTCGCGACCAAGACGCAAGATGACTTGCGGAGCGCGCTCGAAACGCTTGAGAGCGCGACCGAAGCGGCGTTCACCGCACTTGAAACGGGATCAAGGGAAAAAGTCGGTGCTCTGGCCCAGTCGATCGGCACAGAAGCTGTTGATGCGCTGGAGCGTTCTCTGCGCAATGAAACCGCCGAAACAATTGGTGCG
>JBCBHD010000180.1:0-6423 GCA_038526115.1 Pseudomonadota bacterium
CGTTCTTTCGTTCCAGTTCAATCGCGCCTGACATTTACTCTACATCCCTTCCTGCGGCTCATCCGCGTGAGGAATGCCTATCCGGCAACGTCTTAACGGAAATTCACTTTCTCGTGTAAAGCCTTGTAAACAAGGTGGCGTTCCTTCCCAGCAGCTGTGTATTCAAAATCCTGGCAAGCAATTTTGGACAGGAAGACTAGCCCAGGCGATCAGCGATCTACCCGAAGTGATCTCTGAATCTGCACAAATTTCGGTTTTCCCTTTTCTTTGGCCCGTATTGCGGCAATCGTGTTGCCAGCAATTCCCCAAGGAGAGGACACTTGAAGCTTGTTTCAACACTCGCAATTGCCGGCGCGCTTGCCATGACTGCAACGCCCGCTCAAGCCGATGGACACGGCAGCCATTCCACTGACACTGCGAAGCCCGCTGACGGCGTTCCTGGCCCCGAGCAGGATCCGTATATCTGGCTAGAAGAGGCACGCAGCGATGAAGCGTTGGCCTGGGTCGAGAATGAGAACCAACTGACTCTCGCCAAGATGGAAGCCGATCCGCGCTTCGAACAGTTGAAGGCAGAAGCGCTCGCGATCTTCGACAGCGAAGATCGGATTCCCTACGTCTCGTTCCGTCCGGATGGCTTGTACAATTTCTGGCAGGACAAGGAGAATCCGAAAGGCCTGCTGCGGCGTACGACGCTGGAAAGCTATCAAACCGACAATCCCGAATGGGAAACCGTGCTTGATGTGGATGCGCTCGCCGCTGCTGAAGGCAAGGAGTGGGTCTATAAAGGCTCAACCTGCCTGCCGCCCGATCTCAATATCTGCATGATCGCGCTAAGCGATGGCGGTGAAGACGCCACAATCATGCGTGAATTCAACACATCCACCAAGCAATTCGTGGAAGGTGGCTTTGCTCTTGAGGAGAAGAGCCAGGGCGGCGTTCAGTGGATCGACAAGGACACGCTGATGGTCGGCCGCGACTTCGGCGAAGGCACGCTAACGGACAGCGAGTATCCGTTCACCTCGAGGATCTGGAAGCGTGGAACCGACATTGCCGATGCCCCAGAGGTTTTCCGCGGCGAGTCAAAAGACGTCTGGGCCGGGGCAAGCCTGCTGCGCGACAACACCGGAACAGTTCATGCGATGACCGCATTTCGCGGACTGAGCTTCCATGAACGGGAATATTACGTCTCAATCGACGATGACTGGATGAAGCTCGATATTCCGAAGAAGGCCTCGCCTTACGGCATTGTCGATGATCACCTGCTTTATTCGACCGATGTTGATTGGGAAACGGACGGTCAAACGTTCCCGGCCGACAGCATCATCGCGGTCAATCTCGAAGAATGGAAAGCTGATCCCAATGGCGCAGCCAAGACACTGGTCTGGGCTCCCGGAGATCGCCAGACGAAGCGCGGCGGCGCCATCACCGGCAACGCGCTGTTCGTGACGATGCTCGACAATGTCGTGGGCAAAGTGGTTCAGTTCAACTTCGTCGACGGCGCTTGGACCAGTGAATCGGTCGACCTGCCCGACAACGCAACGCTCGGTATCGCAGCAGCGTCCGACGAAACTGACCAGATTATGTTCACCGTTACGGACTTCCTCAATCCGACAACTCTGTATTATTCGGATGGAAGCGGTGCGCCGCAGGTCCTCAAGACTTCACCCAGCCGCTTCGATAAGACCGGCATGTCTGTCGAACAGTTTGAGGCGACCAGCGCCGATGGCACCAAGATCCCGTATTTCGTGGTCAAGCCACAGGGCATGGAGATGGACGGCACCACGCCGGTTCTGATGAGCGGCTATGGTGGCTTCCAGATCCCTCGCCTGCCTGGCTACATGGGCAGCACTGGCAAGCTGTGGCTCGAAAAGGGCGGTGCCTATGTGCTCGCCAATTTGCGCGGCGGCGGTGAATTTGGCCCGAACTGGCACCAGACTGCCATCCGAGAGAACAAGCAGCGCACCTGGGATGATTTCATCGCTGTCGGTCAGGATCTGGTCGACAAAGGTATCACCAGCCCAGAGCATCTTGGCATTCAGGGTGGTTCACAAGGCGGGTTGCTCGTAGGTACAGCCATCACGCAACGTCCGGACCTGTTCAATGCGGCGATTGTCGCAATCCCGCTGTTCGACATGCTCCGCTACCACCTGATCGGACGCGGTGCATCATGGATCGGTGAATATGGCGATCCGCGCATCGAAGAACAGCGCAAGTGGATCGAGGGCTATTCGCCGTATCAGAAGATTGTCGAAGGCGTGGATTACCCCACTCCGTTCCTGTGGGCGTCAACCGCCGATGACCGTACCCACCCTGCCCATGCTCGCAAAGGCGCAGCAAAGTTCAAGGAGCTCGGTCAGCCATACTACTACTTCGAAGACATGACTGGCGGCCACTCCGGCGGCGTCGACAATGAACAGCGTGCCAAGCTTCAGGCGCTGCAATATGTCTATCTTATGCAGCAATTGATGGACAATTCAGACGAGACGAAATCGGGCGGCTAACCCGCACTTCCGACTCGAAATCAAAGGGCGGTTTGAGGATTCGAGCCGCCCTTTTTCGTGGGCTGTAAACCAGTCCGACAGTTTTGCTTCGCTTCATCGCACGCTCAGCACGTCAGGGTTCGCTAACGCCGAATTAACCATCTCCGGTAGCTCCTGGTTAAGTCTGAAAACCCAGTCTTCTCATGCAACAGGGCGAATAGGAGACGAAAAATGGCGTACCCGAGCGACATTTCTATCGCAGAAGCGATCAAGCAGTATGGCTTGCCAAAGTCGCACCGCATCCACTGGTCAAAGTCCAAGAAGGCCGACGTTGTTCGCGCCGTCCGTGAAGAGATCATCAGCTTTGCTGAAGCGCGTGACCGCTATCTGCTGAGCCGCAAGGAATTCGAGCAATGGGAGCTTGATCTTGGCGGTGCGGCGCAGCGCAACCGTACGCTGGAGGATGCGTAAGATGTGAGCGTGGCGACCGCTTGGTTCAGTCGGTCGCCACCTCGATCATCACCTCGTTGCGCCGGAGTGGCCCCGGCACCATCGGCGCATCATAGAAGGCATACTCGAAATCCCCGACTGGGGTGAGCTGCTGAGCCGAAACCCAATCCTTCAGCTCTTCTTCCTTAGCGGCAATATCCGCAGGACTGGCCAGGCCATTGAAACGAACAGCGGCGATGAGTCGTGCTGGCACCTCCGCGAGCGTGATGTCGGCAGGAGCCGGTGGGAGAGATTCCAGTGTGTATTTTGCAGGCATAACGAACCGCATGCGCCATTTGTCGTCGCCTGATCTGTCCTGAAGTACAGGCGCAGTCATCGCGATTTCCTCATCGCGGGAGACTCGGTTCTGCAGCACCGGCGCAGTCATGGCGATCTCTTCGCCTCCCTTGGGCCGATCCTGCGCAAAGATGTAGGCGGCCAGCCGACGAAAACTGGCTCCACTGGCTTCTCTGCGACTGCCGGAATGGCTCACTTCCGCAACGACGATGGAGGGATAATCGCGCAGCTGGAACGCGTCCTCTTCTGTGACGAGCGCGTAGTCAGGCTCTTCAATGTTGCGATATTGCGCGTACACTGCGACCGCTCCCAACGCAGCAACGCCCAGTGCGCCTGCAGCCCATTTTCCTAATCTCAATTGTCGCGCTCCTGCATGATCTCACATGATCAGCAGTTACGGCGTGCATTGGTTCCCGGACGCATGATCAGCGTCGGGTTGGCGCATGGAAGTCAGGCGGCTTGTTCCCGATCCAATGGACGAATTTCGCGATGGCAGGATTGGCACGTACTGCATCCGCATCATCACCGATACGGGCAAGTTCAGCGTTGGTGAAGTTGGCGTGGATCGTCTTGTGACAGATCGGATGAACCGGGACAGTTCCACGCCCTTTCTTGGACTTCGGGACGGGGTGATGCCACTGGATCAGCGTGTCGAAAGGCCGTTCGCACAGCCAGCAGGTCAGCCCGCCATTCATGCCTGGTCGTTATTGGGCATCAGCATTCATTGCACGCAATACCCGTTTGATCTTGCGGCGGGTAAGAAACTTGCGGAAGTTCTCTCTCACATTGGCCGTCACTTCAGTCTGAACTGCTTCGCGTGACGCCTCGCCAGTCCAGAATTCTCGTTCTGTTTTCTCGTAGCCACCGTCCCACGCCCATTCTATCGGCTGATCTTGATCGCCAAAGTGTCGCAAGATCCAGCCTGATTGCAGAACATCTTTTCCCGGCTGGTCAAGAAATGTCACATAAGCATAGTGCAATTCGGAATAGCACTCGGACGTAGAAGCGCTGGCCCGCTTCCAGTTGTTCATAGCTTCCTTATTGGTGAAATCGCCCGCAAAGCTAGGGGTCGTATGCCACGTTAACTTGCGCCCTTCCAGCACTGGGTGGGACAGCAATTGCGACTCCTCCAGAATTTCACGCTGCATAGGCAGGCTCAAAGTTTTCCGCATCCGTTCTTCCAGCGGAAGCTCTCGCCAATACGTTTGAGTGAGCGTTCCAAGCGGGACATGCGAATAGCTGTCATCTCGATCAATTGCGCTGATGTTCAGAGTACCCCAAACGTGCAATTCGCAATCTGCTTTCGGTACTCTCTCGGCTTCATCTGATTGAGCAAACCCGGGCGAACCTTGAAATGCAAAGAACGCTGCGAGCGCTGCGGTCAAAAGAGGAAACGTAAGCTTCATTTTTTCGCCGCATCTTTCTTCTTTTTCATCGTGTCGTGGAAGCGATCTGCCCAGCCATCCTTCACCAATTGCTCGGCGCGGACCATTCGCAATTCGCCTGCTGCCACATCGCGGCTTACCGTGCTGCCCGCTGCCACGATCGAATCCGGGCCGATCGTAACCGGAGCAACCAAGGCAGAGTTCGATCCGATGAACGCCCGATCCCCAATCACGGTCTGATATTTGAAATATCCATCGTAATTGCAGGTAATCGTGCCAGCGCCGATATTGGCTTTTTCTCCGACAGTCGTGTCGCCGATATAGGAAAGATGGCTGGCTTTTGATCCGGGGCCGAGCGTCGCCTTCTTCATCTCGACAAAATTGCCCACGAAGCTGTCTTCCTCGAGCACCGCTCCGGGCCGGAGCCGGGCAAACGGTCCGACCTGCACCCCGCTTGCCAAGGTTGCGCCTTCGAGATGCGAATACGCTTTGATGTGGGTGCCATCGGCGACAGTCACGCCGGGACCGAAAACAACATGCGGATCGACTGTCACATCGCGACCCAGAACGGTATCATGGCTGAAGAATACCGTGTCTGGTGCACGCAAGCTTGCCCCGTCAGCCATGGCCTGCTCGCGCCGCGCTGCCTGCCACCGTATTTCAGCTGCGGCGAGTTCTGAGCGTGAATTGATCCCAGCAACTTCATCCGCGTCAGTTTCGACCACGACGACCTTATCACCGCGCGCAATCGCGTTCGTCGCGACATCAGGGAGGTAATATTCGCCCTGTGCGTTATCGTTGCCCACGCTGAGCAGCAGTGGCCACATATCGTCCGAGTGCGCGACGATCAGGCCAGAATTGCACAGGTCAACGGCGCGTTCCGCGTCGCTTGCATCTTTGAATTCGACCATCTTGGACACTGAACGGTCAGGCTCAGCGATAATGCGCCCATATTGCAAAGCGTCGTCCGGCCTGAAGCCGAGCACGGCGACCTTGGCATCCCCTTCCAGCGCCTTGTTCAAGCGCTCGACGGTTCCCGCCTTAACCATCGGCACATCGCCAAAGCAGACGAGGATATTGCCGGAAAAGCCCTCCAATGCCTGTTTGGCCTGCAGGGCCGCATGAGCCGTGCCGAGTTGGGGATCTTGGAGCGCCGTCGTTACGTCATGATCAGCGAGCGCAGCGTCCAACTGCTCGCGCCGATCGCCAGCCACGACCACAAGACGCTGCTCGCCCATAAGAGCGAACTGATCGAGCAAGTGCATCAGCATAGGTTTACCCGCGATCGGGTGAAGCACTTTGTGCAAATCGCTTTTCATGCGGGTGCCTTTGCCCGCGGCCAGAATGATGGCGGCAAAATCAGTCATGCAAGATCCTATAGCATTGAATTCGCTTTGAGGGGCGCTTGCCAGCAAATGCTTGCGGTTTGAAGTCCGTTCGGCCACCGATTGCGGTATGGCGGATTTTCCTTTCGATGCGGTCGGCTTTGATCTCGACGGCACTTTGCTCGATACGTTTCAAGACCTCGGCGCGGCCGTCAACCACGCCCTTTCGCTGGGTGGATACGCGGCGGTGCCGGTCGCTTCGTCCAAAGATTTGATCGGCGGCGGGGCAAAAATCATGTTGGCCGACGCAGTGCAGGCGCAGGGTGGGATTGCTGGCGGGCTGGAAGGTGACGACTTTCGCGCGCTCTACAAGGCGATGCTGCGATACTATGCGGACCACAATGCTGTCCATTCCGCCCCTTACCCGGACGCTCGAGAGGTTGTGGC
>JBCBHD010000181.1:0-6368 GCA_038526115.1 Pseudomonadota bacterium
GAACAAAACGCATTTTCGATCTCCCCTGATTGTGAAGGCAATCATTCCCGATTGGCGCAAGCGGCGCAAGTTTAGGCTTGCCGCAACAATCAGGCGACCTTGACCCACTTCCCACCATCCTGGCGGTAGAACGCACGTTCCAGGGTCTCGCTTCCCTTTAGAGCGGTCCAAGCTTCTGCCGCGTGATCGCGGGTTGTGTCATCGAACAAAAGGAAAGCGCGATCGAAGCCCTCGTGATCGCGATAGGTTCCGTCCGCAAAAATAATGTGGTTGGCACCATTCACGGGTTCGAGCGTGTCCGAGAGCAAGATTGGCTGAGCTTCAGGCTTCGGTCCTGAAGCTTCACCGTTTGCCAGAAAGCTATCTGGCCCCGCTTTCCAAAGCCCCTGCGAAATGGCTGACCGCTGGTCGAGACTCTCGCTGACAACCAGCAAACGCTCCCCCTGATCGATCACACGTTGTGCGATCAGAGAAACGACCTTTTCAACAGGGTCGCGCGAAAGCTGCCAGAAATCTACCTTCATGCTGCAGAATTCTTATTCCTTCGGCAGCGCTCGGAGCAATAGCGCACACTATCCCAGTCACGTTCCCACTTCTTACGCCATGTGAACGGCAGACCGCATGATGCGCAAGTCTTGGACGGAAGGTCCGATTTTTTGCGCATCCGCCCCATTGGTGAGCTTACTCCGCAACATCCGCAACGAACTGATCAATCAAGCGAGCGCCATATCCGGTTGCACCTTTATCCCATGAATGACCGGGCTTGTCCGACCATACCATACCGGCGATATCGCAATGCGCCCACGGCGTGCCTTTCTTGATGAAGCGGTGAAGGAATTGCGCCGCCGTAATGGATCCCGCCGGACGCGGTCCGACATTCTTGATGTCGGCAATTGGTGAATCGATCAGCTTGTCATACGCAGGGCCAATTGGGAGCTGCCACAACTTGTCACCCGTTGTCTTGCCGGATGCCAGCAATTGCGCAGCAAGCTCATCATCATTGGAAAACAACCCGCCATGTTCGTGGCCGAGTGCGATAATCATCGCCCCCGTCAGCGTTGCAAAATCGACAATCCGGGCTGGATCATACGTTTCCTGAACCCAATGCAGCGCATCGCACAACACCAGCCGCCCTTCGGCATCGGTGTTGAGCACTTCCACGGTCTGACCACTCATGGTCGTCAAGACATCACCTGGCCGCATGGCTTTGCCGTCTGGCATGTTTTCAACAAGGCCCATGACAGCCACGACATTGGCCTTAGCCTTGCGGCTCACCAGCGCGAGCATACCGCCAGCGACAGCACCAGCGCCGCCCATATCCCACTTCATGTCTTCCATTCCGGGAGGCGGCTTCAGGGAAATACCGCCAGTGTCAAAGGTAACGCCTTTACCCACCAAGGCAGTCGGCTTCTCTTCGCCACCGCCGTTCCATTTGATGGCAAGCAGACGTGAAGGTCGCTCAGACCCTTGGCCAACACCCAGCAACGCACCCATGCCAAGTTCGGCCATCGCATCATCATCAAGAACGGTGATCTCCGCACCGGTCCCTTCGAACGCTTCCTCGCACAAGGCCACGAAGCTCTCCGGGTAAACTACATTGGCGGGCTCAGCCACCAACTTGCGCGTAAACTCTACGCCTTTGGCAATCGCTGATGCAGTTTCCCAAGCTTTATCGGTTCCTTCAGGTGCGCCGATCACATGAACGCGTTCCAATGATGGTCGCTTTTCTGCCGCAAGCTTTGTGCGGTATTTGTCGTGTCGCCAACTGCGCAACCGCAGGCCTAGCAGGACGGCTGCAGCTTCCTCACCCGACAGGTCTGCGTGGCCGAGGTCAAGCACCATTCCTGTCTCGCCTGAGGTGAGGAATTTTGCAGCCAGCGCCGCGCCCGCACGCTCGACATTGAGCCGCCGCTTCTCAGCATCAGTTTCCCCGGCACCTGCCAAAGCGATGCGACGCAGTGATCCGTCATTCATCGTGAAGCCTTCGAACACCTGGCCGGTTCGCCCAGCGAATCGTGCCGCATGTGCGCCGTCGACCAAGGCGGCATCAATGTCCGTTAGCGCATCCCCCTGGTTCACGACCCGAGCAACGAGTCGGACATTGGCTGGGATGGTATCGGTGAAGTGGATGTGCATGATTTCTCCGCGTGTGGTTCACAGCCAAGATAGGGCTGCAGAGTGCCTGAAACAACGGGCGCATGAAGCGGCTGATCGGCGCCGAAGAACAGGCTTTGGAATGGCGATTGCGATTAGGCGCGAGCGGTGCGATAGGCAAGCTATGTCGGGAGGTTCCAGCGCAGCGCAGTCCATGAATGCTTCTGCATACTTGCAAGCATTTCCGCGCCCAGCTTCCTCGCGAGCGGCGCTGGCTGCCGCGTTGATGGCTGGCCCTTTGATGCTGGCTGCGCCTCTTGCCGCTCAGAACGATACCCCAAGCGACGCGGATATCGAAGCGGTTGAGCGTGAAATGGCGCAAGAGGGCGCCGGCAATCCGACAGGCTTTAGCGATCCTCTACCGGAAGCAATCACGCAAGAGATCGCGGCGCCAGAAAAGATCGGCGACCGGATCGATTTCGAAGCCGATCAGCTTGAATACGATAATCAGACCGACACAGTGACGGCCCGCGGCAATGTGGTCCTACGCAGCGCAGATCGCTCCGTTCTTGCGGACGAGGTCGTCTGGAATCGCAAAGACGGCAAGATTTTCGCCACCGGGAATATTCGACTGGTCGACGATCGCGGCAATCAGCTTTTCACCGAATCCATCGAGCTGACAGACACATTCGAAGCCGGCGCGATGGAAGATTTGCTGGTCGCCTTGCGTGCTGGGGGTCGCCTTGCTGCCCGATCGGGTGCGAGAGGCGATGACGGTACCATCCTGTTGACCGATGCGGCATACACAGCCTGTGCGGTAAGCGACACCGAAGGCTGCGCCAAAGATCCGAGCTGGCGGATCACCGCCGACAGGGTCAAATTCGATCCGGAAGAGAGCCGGGTCGAATTCGATGGTGCAATGCTCGAATTGTTCGGGGCGCGCATCTTGCCCCTGCCCGGCTTGGCATTGCGCACCGATGGGCGTGCAGAATCCGGTTTCCTCGTGCCGAATGTCCGGGTTTCCAACGTCAACGGCGTTGAGCTTTCTGGCGAGTATTACTGGCGTCTGGCTGATAACAAGGATCTGACGCTTGGCGCTTTCGTTTTCTCCGAAGTTGCACCGATGGTCTCGGCTGAATGGCGGCACCTGACAGAAAAAGGCGCGTATCAGATCACGGGGTACGCAACATCCAGCAGTCGTGTGGCGGACTTCACCGGCGTTCCAACGACCGAAAGCGATCCGCGCGGCTACCTGTTTGCCAACGGCAAATTCCAGCTTTCACCGGAATGGAGCCTAACCGGCTCAATCCGTGCAGCGAGTGATCGGACATTTCTGCGCCGGTATGATCTCAGCCGCGACGATCGCTTGCGCTCGACAGTCAATCTGGAGCGGATTGACGATAAGTCCTATTTCTCGCTTGCCGGTTGGGCCACGCAAACGCTCCGGATCAACGCCGATCAGGGGCAAATCCCTGTGGCACTGCCCGCCTTCGATTATCGCCGCCTGATCGATGATCCCGTGCTTGGTGGTGAAATCCAGCTGCAGGCAAACACG
Organism: Pseudomonadota bacterium; assembly: GCA_038526115.1. Classification (GTDB taxonomy): domain Bacteria; phylum Pseudomonadota; class Alphaproteobacteria; order Sphingomonadales; family Sphingomonadaceae; genus Erythrobacter. Next base: position 3,650 of record JBCBHD010000181.1, read on the forward strand.
CTCAGCCTTGTGCGGACAGACGGCCAGGACACACAGCGCGCCTTTGCCGGTGCAACCTGGAATTTAAGCACTCTCACTGACCTTGGGCAGGTCGTGACGCTTACGGCTCTAGTGCGTGGTGACGTGTACAACACCAACGATACGCTTTCGACTATCACCGATGTCTATCGCGGCAATGAAGGGTTCACGGCCCGAGGTATCGCCACGGCTGCGGTGGATATTGAATGGCCATTTGTCGGTGAAGCGTTCGGCGGAACTCAAGTGCTCAAACCGCGCGTTCAAGTGGTCGCAAGCCCACCAATCCGGAACCTTGCTGTCCCCAATGAAGACTCGCGAGCGATCGATCTTGAGGATTCGAACCTGTTCGCGCTCAACCGTTTCCCCGGGTATGACCGGGTGGAAGACGGGGTTCGGGTAACGTGGGGCGTCGATTGGGAGCTCAACAAGCCCGGATGGCGGGTGAAAACCAATATCGGGCAATCACTCCGCTTCAACGCGCAGCGTGATGTCTTTCCGGATGGTACCGGACTGTCGGAACGCGTGTCCGATTTTGTCGGGCGCACTGAGGTTCGCTACCGCGACTTCCTGAATTTCACGCATCGCTTTCGGCTTGATAAAGACAATCTCGCCATCCGCCGGAACGAAATTGACGCAACGATAGGGTCACGACGGACCTATCTTGAAGTCGGCTATCTCCGCCTCAATCGTGACATCACGACGGTCGAAGATTTGCAGGATCGCGAGGAGTTCCGGGCTGCCGGCCGCGTCGCCGTTACGGATAATTGGTCGGTCTTCGGCTCAGGGGTCTTCAACCTCACCAGCGCCGAGGAAGACCCCACTTTCGCGCCTGATGGCTTTGAACCGATCCGGACACGGCTTGGCGTTGCCTATCAGGATGACTGTATCGAATTCGGGCTAACTTGGCGGCGCGACTTCATCACCGCGGGTGATGCCGAGCGTGGCAACACTTTCCAACTCTTCTTCGCATTGCGAAATCTGGGCTTTCGCTGAATTCGCAAAATCCATCCCCAGCGGTGAATTGGCAGCGGAAACAAAAATGGCTAATGGGTCGGAAAGGGGATCGGCGGCGCACTCAGCAGCGGTTAAGCCGAGCCTTGCCATTACGGTCCCCATTAACGTGAAACGCGCTGCGTCTGAGGGGACGCGCGGCTTTCCAGTTTGATAATTTCGGGATTGATTACAGTGACATTCAAGGCTTTTTCGAAATCCTGCGTGGCGTTGGCAGTGGCCGGCATGTGCAGCATTGTCGCCGTTTCCGCGCCGGCCATCGCGCAGACCACCGCAGTGCCGACAGCGGACAACCCGTTTGGCTTGCCTGAAAGCATCAACATTCTCGGCCCGGAAAATCCTGACGTCCGGACAGCTACTGCCATCGTGAACGGCTTCGTGATTACAGGTACGGACGTGAACCAGCGGGTCGCACTTGTCACGTCGGCTTCCAACGCCGAAGTTTCCGAAGAAGAATTGAAGCGGCTGCGGGTGCAGGTGCTGCGCAACCTGATTGACGAAACGCTGAAAATCCAGGCTGCACAGCAGTTGGAAATGCCTGTGTCGCGTGCTGAAATCGATCAAACATACAATCAGTTGGCCGCACAGAATTTCGGGCAAGAGCCTGAAAAAATGGACCAGTATCTGGAAACGGTCGGATCGTCTCCAAACGCTCTCAAACGCCAGATCGAAGGCGAGATTGCGTGGGAGAACCTTCTTCGCCGCAACGTGAAGCCGTTCGTCAATGTCGCAGCCGAAGAAGTGAACGATGTTCTCAAACGGCTCGAAGAGTCGCGCGGCACCGAGGAATATCGTCTGGGCGAAATATACCTGTCGGCCACGCGGGAAAACCGCGCCAGCGTCCTGCAGAATGCGGAACGGATCATGGAGCAATTGCGCGGCGGAGGCAGCTTCGTTGCTTATGCGAGGCAGTTCTCAGAAGCGACCACAGCGGTGGTCGGCGGTGACCTGGGCTTCGTGCGTCTCGGTCAGTTGCCGCCAGCTCTGGCGACAGCGGCACGCAATCTGCAACCGGGCCAACTTGTCGGCCCAATCGAAATACCAGGTGGGTTCTCGATCCTTTACCTGATTGACAAGCGCCAAGTCCTGATGGCCGATCCCCGCGATGCTGTCTTGAGCCTCAAGCAAATCTCGATCGCTTTCGAGCCCGGAGTGGAACAGGCCGCAGCCGAAGCGCGCGTCAACGAATTTGGCACTTTCATTCAGAACTTGCGCGGTTGCGCCGACGCCGAAGCATCAGGTGCGGCATTTGGTGCGTCAGTCGTATCAAACGATCAGATTCGCGCTCGCTCACTGCCGGAGCAATTGCAGGGCATCATCCTCAATCTGCAGATCGGACAAACCACTCCGCCCTTTGGTTCGATCGAGGAAGGTGTTCGAGTTCTGATGCTTTGCGGCCGTGAAGAACCCGAACAGACCGGCGGACCAACATTTGCCAGCATCGAACAGCAGATTGAGCAGGAGCGGATCACCAAACGCGCTCAGCGGTATCTGCGCGATCTCCGCAACGACGCTTATATCGAATACAATTGATCAGCGACGCCGCGCCCGCATTTCCGCTTGCTGTTAGTCTGGGCGATCCTGCGGGGATCGGCCCGGAGATCATCACTGAGTGCTGGCTCAGGCGCAATGAGATTGGCGCGGACAATGAGGCGTCGCCACCGTTCTTTGTTGTCGGAGGCATGGAAAC
>JBCBHD010000182.1:0-6364 GCA_038526115.1 Pseudomonadota bacterium
GACCGGACGAGTGATCGCGAGTTGGGCTCGGATCGACAATCGTCATGAGCTCATCGCCGCGCTCAGTTTACCGAGCGATGAGAGCATAACAGATCCACAGCTGATCCTTGCCGCATATCGAAAATGGGGTGCCGATTGTGCCAATCGACTGGCAGGCGATTTCAGCTTTGTCATCTATGATCCGAAGACCCACGAGGCCTACTGTGCTCGCGATTGTGTAGGGGCCAAGCCATTCTATTACGCGATCACCGACAGCCTTTTCGTCGTCGCAACTTCGGTGGCAGCGATACAGTCGATCGGGGCTCTGAAACTTACCCCGAGCCTAGAATGGATGGCGCTGTTCGTGTGTGCCTTCAACCTTTCGGACAACCAATCAGCGTTCGAAGGCGTCAGGAAGCTTCCGTCTGCGCATAGCCTTTCCTTTTCCCGGGATAACACACCTGAGACGAAGCGGTACTTTTCATTCGATCTTTTGGCGCCGCATGCTGTCGAACGGACGCCGGAATGGGTGGATCGATACCGCGAAGCCTTCGATCATGCCCTTCGCGCAAGAACGCGCAGTGCATTCCTCATTGGCTCGGAAAACTCAGCTGGTTTGGACTCGGCGTCAATCATTGGCAGCCTCGGCAATCTACTGCCGCATGACCTCGACGATTTTCATACCTTCGCGATGGTCTCTGCCGAGCATGAGCCGGAAAAACTAGAGGCTTTGTCCGACATGTGCGGCGTGCGACACACGCACATTCTGATGCGACCGGAAATGTTGCGCATTGATGATGCGTTTGAGCGTGCACTGACCATCATGGGGCATCCACCAGAACACGGTCAGACATTGGTGTATCCGAGCTTTTTCGAGCAAAGTCAGTCGCTTGGAATCCGGACGATGATGTCCGGGTTCGGGGGAGACGAGGTGGTGACCCACCATGCCCGCTATCTTATTGATGAACTGCAATGGCGCGGAGAATACCGCGCAGTATTCGATGAAATTGAAGGGGCATTGCCACGGCGATTGGCGCGGTTTGTCAAACGGTTGTGGAAAGGGCCGGCAGATCCGAACGCCCCCTTGCGTGGGCTTGTGAATTACAAGCTTCGCATCAGCTGTTTGCGTCGCGATTTCATCGAAGATACTGGACTTGCGCAACGGATTGAGGCGTGGATGTGTCCGGAGCGCCCCCACCTGACACTCAATTCGCTGGTAGGTATCGATACGGGAGCAAGAGCGTCTCAGGCTGCTCGGCTGGAAGCATCGGCATTGTACGCGTCTACGTATGGGATCGAATATCGATATCCCATGCTGGATCGTGCGCTCATCCAGCAATATCTGGCAACGCCCTCTATCCAGAAACGGCACAGAGGCACTGGCCGATTGCTCCACAGACAAGCGATGAATGGCCGCATCCCAGACAGCATCTGCTGGCAAAAAACGAAATCAATGGGCAACTTTATCGGCGGCACGCCTGCGATCGCGAAGCTCCCCGTGCAGAGCTTTGAAGACTTACCAGGGCAGCTTCGAACCATCATCGACCAAGAAGCATTCGAGGGAAGATTGCAGTTCGCCAGTCGTGCGGGGAGTGAGTTCGATGATGAAATGTCACGCACCCGCTATCTTCTTTGGCTTGTCAGACAGCTTTCACTCTGGTTAGACTGAGGCCGATCTCTGGGCGCGATCAGCGAATGATGACGGGCAAAACCCGCATTCTTCCAACAAATGAACTTGACTAATTGTGCGTTAACCGCTCACCAGAGGGTCAGCGTGTGCTTGGGGAAAATACGTATGACTATTGAGAAGACCGAGATTGCATCTGCAGGCAAGAAAGCATTTGTGAAGCCAGAGCTTCACGTGCTTGACGTTAAAGGCACTGCCACTGGTCCGTTTCCGGATCCAAGCGAGTTTCCGACCATTCTCCAAATGTCTTAATCCAAGGGTTAGCCTCGCTGCGTGACCATACGCAGTTCGGAAGGCTTCAAAGACAATTGAATAGCCGGGTACGCCGTAAAGCTGCCCGGCTTTTTCGTTGGGAAACGCTCTTATCGCAGCGGAGCGTTGTGAAATGACGTCACCAGAGCATCGAACATAGGTTTCGACTGCATCTGATCGTCGAACGGATGCCCTCTAAGCGGCAGGCCATCGAGTCGACGCCGCCGCAACGGATAGCTCGCGCGGTTCATATAGCTCGGACCGTCAGCAAGCGACCAAACAATCACCTCACGAACATTGCGAAAGGAAAGCGTTAGGTCGAGATAATCCTTGCAGTGAGAGGCTACGATGGCGTCACGCTGTTTGGGATCTCCATTGGCGATGTTGCGATCACTGCAGTCGAACTCCGTCAGGATCACCTCAAGGCCCATCCCTTCGACCTCCTCCAGAAACCGGAACCAAGCCCGTTCATCTCTGGGTTTTCCAAGCGTCTTGCCGATGTGGCTCTGGATACCGAGAGCATGGACAGGCAATCCGCGCGAAAGGCCGCGCTCCAGCAGCCGCAGCACACCGTCACGGTGCGTCGGATCAGATTCCCAGCTCATGGTCTCATTTAGGACAAGCCGGGCTTTCGGGTTCTTTGCATGCATGACGCGAAAGGCCAGATCGAAGAAGCGGTCGCCGAGCAATCGTGTGAAGTGCGTCTCACGCATCAGCCCGGTTCTGGGATCGACGGCCTCATTCATGGCATCCCAACCGTGGATTGATGGAAACTTGCGTGCCAGAAACGCGCCGTGCCGCCACATATGCCGGGTAACATCCTGGGCATCACGCTTGTTGCTTGAGGCGGCCAGTTCCACAATCCAACCCGGCATCCGGTCATGATGGTTCCAGACAAAGCAGTGTCCGCGTAGCCGCATCCTGTCTTGTGCAGCGAGTCCGACTATCCAATCGGCTTCATTCGTATCGTATTTGCGTGCTCTTGGCTCCAGATAGCGCCACTTGAATGCGTTCTCTCCAACCAACGTGTCGCTATGATTGAATGAAAGATCCGCGTAGTCTCGGTAACCCCAAGCACGACGCGAGATGGCGCAACCAAATCGCAATCCTCGTCGCCCAGCAAGATCATACAAAGCCAGTTCCTGCTGCCGAGCTGCGAGCGAACCGGCGCCGATCGCGGCGAGACCGCTTGCGCCAAGTGTCAGGAAGTCTCGCCGATCCATGTCTTTCCGAACGCACCTCTGTTGCAACGATTGAGCAGATCGCGACAGAATCGCTGAGTTATCATCGATTAACGCTTGATGGCTTTCGATCGGCAGCCGCCTCTATCGTCCCGAAATGCAAGAAAATCAACAAACTGGACTAACCGCCAATCTCGCTGGTCGTGGAAGGCCAAAGGGAGATTGAACCATCCAAGCCATGAACGCGATTAAGCTTAGGAAATGCGAGCTTCCGATCGAGTGGTGAGGTATCTTCGAGCGAGACCAGGAAGGGCTTGCAGTCTAAGGGATAGCAATAAGATCAAGGCACATTCATGTAAAATAGAGTAAATTTTTAGATAACATATTTAACAATCAGACCATCGCTTGAACGAAACAGTTCATCTATCGGTCATTGGTAATAAAATAGAACTCTGCGCAAAAGAAATACAACAAGGGATCGCAAACATGCGCGTAATCGTCTTTGGGGGCGACGGCTTTTGTGGCTGGCCGACCGCTCTTCACCTTTCCAGACTTGATCACGATGTAACGGTTGTCGACAATCTGTCACGCCGAGATATTGATGCAAAGCTTGGCATGCAAAGCCTCACCCCTATTGCAGACATGCCTGTTCGTGTTGAGGCGTGGCGTGAACTGACCGGGAAAACGATCCGGTTTGTCCAGCTAGACATAGCGCGTGAGGCTGCACGGCTTGATGCCCTTCTGGCGGAAATCAAGCCGCATGCCGTTGTCCATTTCGCAGAGCAACGTGCCGCACCCTATTCAATGCGTGGCCCCGATGAAAAGCGCTACACAGTCGACAACAACATCAGCGGAACGCACAACCTGCTGGTCGCTTTGACCCAGAACTCACCCGACACCCATCTCGTCCATCTGGGGACCATGGGCGTGTATGGATACAGTGGGAACGGGTTCTCCATTCCCGAAGGCTATTTGGACGTCGCTGTGCGCGATGATCATGGCGAAGCGCAATCGCGCGAGATTCTGTTTCCGACCAAGCCGGGCAGCGTCTACCACATGACCAAATCGCTCGATCAGCTGTTGTTCCAATTTTACGCTCAAAATGACCAGTTGGCGATCACCGACCTGCATCAAGGCATCGTATGGGGTACGCAGACAGATGAAACGAAGCTCGACCCGCGCCTTGTCAACCGGTTCGACTATGATGGCGAGTACGGGACCGTGCTCAATCGTTTTCTCGTTGAGGCTGCGATCGGTCATCCTCTGACAGTGCATGGCACCGGCGGGCAAACACGGGCGTTTATCAATATTCGCGATACAGTGCGATGCATCGAGCTTGCGATTGGCAGCCCTCCATCGCGCGGCGAGAAAGTCAAAATCCTCAATCAGGTCGCCGAGACTCTGACGATAATTGACTTGGCTCGGCTGGTGGCAGGCCGAACAGGCGCTGAAATCGCGCATGTCGCCAACCCCCGTGCTGAAGCCGCTGAAAACGAACTGGTTGTGAGCAACGCGACTTTCCGGGCTCTTGGGCTTGATCCGATCCTGCTTGATAGCGAATTGCTGCAAGGAACGATCGATCTGTCAAAACAGCATCGCAGTCGGGTCGATCTGGATATGATTCCAGCCCGGTCGGCATGGAATAGCGAACGCCAGCACCAACTCGATGAACAGCCCAACGTCCCAGAACTCTGCGACTGATTGAGCGGGCGACGAAACTTAACAGGGAGACTCATCCATGCGTTTGGCAGGATTGGGCATTTTGGCGTTGGTGCTGGTCGGCATTCTGATTGTGCTGGGCCAAAGTGGTGCGTTTGATACAGCTTGGCAGAGGACGACGGGCAGCGACATTCAGCGCTTTGAAGACAGCGATCGTTCAGTCCTTGCCAACTTTGATGTCGAAGGCAGCTCTGTATTCGGAGCCCCCGTTTCGTCTGACAATCCGATCATATTGTCTGGCTTGCCATCCTTTGCCGGAGTGAAGTTCAGATTGCCGGTCGATGCGCGGCCGGAATCGGGCGACTTAACACTCGCTTTCACAAGCCTGGTCGCTGAAGATGTCGAAGGAGTCTTGCGTGTCACGATCAATGGCGTGAAGCGCGCGGATTTCTTGTTACGCGAAGGCGAGCGGACAGATTCTGTGCAAGTGCAGCTGGCCCCGTCAGACCTTTCCGCTGGAGAGCTCTCGGTCGGTCTAAGCCTGCAAGGCCGTGGCCCGATTGCTGAATGCACAACTGATGACGCAATCGCAGCGGTAGTTAGCATTGACGGCGATAGCGGACTTCAGCTGAATCTGGCGGACACTCCCACGTCTACTCGCGACAAACTGGCGCTCTGGGGCGATAGAGTTCCAATTGGCTGGACTGGCCAAACGGCTGGCGCAAGCGCTCCCAGCACATTGCATCAGGCAGCGATACTCAGTCAGAAGGGCTATCAACCCTTGTTCGCGGACAGCGGGATGGCCACCGATGCGCTCACCACGATTGCCGGGGAAGCAGCGCGCCGCAGTGCGTTTTCTGTACCCGGCGCTTACCCGATTGCGCTTTCCAGTGACCCGACCAATGAAGGTCTGCGCAAGTTCACGCGCCGTGTGAACTGGCGGTACAGCTACAATGCAGCCGATCTGCCAGGTGATGAGCTTCCGTCCGCATTGGACCTGCGCTTGCAAGTTGGGCCGGCGACCAACGCGCTGGAACGTGACGTTGTCGTCACCTTGAACAACAGTCTGCTCTTTTCGCGCAGAGTGAGTGCCGACACCGAACGCCTCAATCAGTCGATTGCCATTCCAGCCGAAATTCAGCGCCAGTCCAACGCACTGGACATCTCGATTTCCGCCTATGATGCGGACGATGTTCGGTGCGGTGATATTGCACAATCCGTGGCAGAGCTTTTACCTGAAACGGTGCTGCGTGGCGGTGGTTCGGCCCTGACTGATGAACTGGCGACGATCCGGGATCTTCTTTCAGGAACAGGCAGCGCCGCATTGGATGCGAGCGACCTTTCTGCACCTGATGCCGAAGCAGCATCGGCACTTCTCGCTGGTCTCGGGCCTTCCCGTTGGGAAGTTTCCTCAGCCGCGAAAAGTGCAACAGTTCGCGTCGTAAGTGACCGTTCCGCGATTGCCAGCGCTCGGCGAGCCCCTGGAATGACATCTTGGGTAGTTTACCGTGATGCGGGTTCGGGCGAGCAAGTCCGAGCCCAGCGGCTAGGTGTGGGTAATCTGTCAGATGTTTCAGGAGTTGCGCTGCTGGTAAACATTGCAGGC
>JBCBHD010000183.1:0-6276 GCA_038526115.1 Pseudomonadota bacterium
ACGATGGCAGCTATGCCTATCCGCAGCTCACTTTGCATTATTCAGGAGTTGGAGAGCCCAAGGATCGCAGCCGCGCTTTTGGCCGGTTGGAGATGCCGGGGACATACACAACCACGATCACGCGGCCTGACCTGTTTGCGAGCTATCTCAGCGAGCAATTGGAGCTGATCTCAGCCGAATACGAAATCGACGTAACCGTCAGCCGCTCGCGTCAGGAAATCCCCTTCCCCTATGTACTAGATGGAGAAGCCGGGGCAGCTATGAGCGGGATCGCACCGCAAGATATCGCTCAGCACTTCCCCTCGACTGACTTGTCTCTGATCGGTGACGAACTCGCTGATGGGATCGAGTTTGACGACAATGCGGATATGCCTTTGTCGCTGTTTGACGGGCTGAGGACGGACTATTCGCTCGCTCGCCTCGCCCATTATACCGGCACTAAGGTTGAAGACTTCCAAGACTTCATCCTCTTCACCAACTACCACCGCTATGTCGATGAGTTCGTGAACTGGGGCGCTCAGCAGATTTGCGATGGTGGATTTACCAGCCTGACGGGCGCGGCCGGTCTCAGCATTGATGAATGCACTGACAACGCGCAGGAGCAATTGAACGACACCGCTTGGCGTAAGCACCAGATGCCTGCCTATCACCTTAAGCGCGAGAACAATCGCGGTATCACGCTGGTGAATATCGGTGTGGGTCCGTCCAATGCAAAGACGATCTGCGACCACTTGGCAGTCCTTCGCCCCCACGCGTGGATGATGATCGGCCACTGCGGCGGGGTTCGTGCTAGCCAGAAGATCGGCGACTTCGTGCTTGCTCACGCGTACTTGCGCGATGATCACGTTCTCGACGGCGTGCTGCCACCTGAGATCCCCATTCCCCCGATTGCCGAAGTTCAGCAGGCTCTGGCTGATGCAGCAGAGGCGGTCTCAGGTGTCCAAGGCGCGAACATTAAGCAACGCATGCGCACCGGTACAGTCGTCACCACGGATGACCGCAACTGGGAGCTGCTCTATGCCAGCTCGGCCAAGCGTTTCTCGCAAAGCCGCGCCATCGCAGTAGAGATGGAAAGCGCAACCATTGCCGCCCAAGGATACCGCTTCCGCGTCCCATACGGCACGCTACTCTGCGTCTCAGACAAACCCTTGCATGGTGAGATCAAGCTGCCCGGCCAAGCGAACAAATTCTATGAAGAGGCAATTGCCGCCCACCTTCAGATCGGCCTCGAAGCCGCCACTCGCCTCCGCCATGAAGGCGACCGCTTGCACTCCCGCAAGCTTCGCGCCTTTAACGAACCGCCCTTTAGGTAGCTTTCCCTGAGTAAGATTGCGCGGGGGCCGCTTGCGCAAGCGCTAACCAAAATCGCGTCATAGACTATGCCCATGCAACAGGGTGGCAGTCTATGGCGAACTGGAATCGCGCGCGCATTTCTCCCATGCCAGATGTTGCTCGCGTTCGCGGGAATTCTAACAATTGTCTTTGCTCCTCGCGGCGGCGGTGAAGCGGTGCTGCTTTACCCACTTTCAGAGCAAGCGAATGGGGCGATGATCGCCGCTTTGTCGCAGCCGGACACCGACATTTTGTCTGTGGGACAACTTGCAGGTTCATACGTTATACGGGGCAATCGACCCGACTTCCTTTCGAGTCTGGCTCGCGATGGAATTCTCGTCTTACGCGCCTCTGCACCTGGTTGTGGCCCCGCTCTGGTGGAGAGCGTGTTATGATCACCAATATCGTCGATCTGCGACGACGCGGGGTGGTCGTGGTTGCTGGTGGGGGGTGGCTTGTCGTCTTCGCGCTTATCGTTCTGGCGATCGCGGGTGCGAATGCCAACGCGGCGGTCGCGCTAATTTTTAGCGCTGCTCTCAACCTCATACCCACATGGTGCGCTGTCAAAGGCCGCACTGATCGAACTGCTCGTATGGCAATCGGAGTTATGGCCGCCTTTCAGCCAGCTTTGATAGTCTTTGCGATGGAGGGATCGCTTTGGCAGATCGACTTCCACCTCTACTTCTTCGTCGCTCTTGCCGCGCTGACTTTGCTTTGGGACATTCGCCCAATCCTGCTCGCATGCGGTCTGATTGCAGCTCACCATGCGCTGCTATCGGCAGTGTCACCTGCATGGGTTTTCTGGGGCGGCGGAGGCGTTGTGCGCGTGCTGATCCACGCTGCGGCAACCGTCATGATCGGCTTGCTGCTGTGCTGGATCACGCTGTGCCTCGCCAACCTCACTCGCAATATCGAACAATCGCGCCGAGAGACGGAGCAGAAGGCTCAGGAACTGGCACAGACCAGTGCGTCCTTAAAGAACGCGCTCGCCAAGGTGGAGATTGAGAAACAGAAAAGCGCTCAGGCGAAGGCGGCGGTGAACACTATTCGTGAGGAAGAGCATCGGCGCATCACCGCCCAGTTTGAATCCTCAATTAGCGATGTGACCCATGCCGTTGCTGCGACCGCGACTATGCTGGAGCGCTCAGCCGGCGAATTGAAAGCGATCGCCAGCGAGACAGGGCAAGAAGCGCGCGAAGTGGCTCAATCCGCCGAGTCCGCTAGCAAGGCTGCCGGGACAGTTGCACGCGGTGTTGCTGAGATGTCGGCCTCGATCGCCAATATCGCGGTCAACGCTAGTCAGCAAAGCAACCTTACCGTTCAGGCCACCGAGCAAACCAATGGCGGAGGCAAGGCCATCGGCAGTCTATCTGGCCAATCCCAAACCATCGGCGAAGCCACCCGCGCTATTGTTCGGATTGCGGAGCGCACCGATCTGCTCTCTCTAAACGCCGCTATCGAAGCTGCGTCTGCGGGGGAGGCCGGACGCGGCTTCACGATCGTTGCGCATGAGGTCAAGGCTCTGGCAGGTCAGGCAGCCGAAGCCGCAACCCAGATCGACACTTTCCTTCAAGGTGTCAGAGATGGCACTTTAGAAGCAGAACACAGCTTTGCCGAAATCGAAACGGCTATTCTGGAGCTGAGCAAGTCTGCGCTCTCGATCAGCCACGATGTTGAAAGCCAGCGTCAGTCTGCTGATACGATCGAAGAATATGCGCGCAATGCAGCTGGTGAAGTCAACCGAATGGCGGGCCGCACGAAACTGCTATCTGAGCGGGCAACAGCGGCGCGAAACCTGTCTGATGAGCTTGAAAATGCTGCTGCGGCATTGGCTGAGAATGTCCGCAGTCTTGAGCGATCAACCGATGGTTTCATCAGCAATCTAAAGGTCGCTTAAGTGAATCGCGCTACCAACCAGCCCATAAGCACCGCGAAGAACGACGCGACAAAAGCTGCCATTTTGATCGGCTGAGCAAAGGCGGCGACGCCCGCCATCCAATCCACACCTTTAGCCGTCAGCATCTGCACCAGTTGGAGTGTGGTCTCGGTAATGTCAGTCACGAAGAAGAGAACTGCCATCGCCATGGTGAAAAGGCCTAGAATGGATAGGAACCCTCCACCATATGCGCGCAAGCTAGTCCCTGCTCGCCACGCACCGACACTATAGACTACAATAAAGACGAGGTCTCCAACCATGCCGATTGTATGGAGGCCAAGATAGCCCTCTGCTTTCCAAGCGGTCTGGATTTCATCGACCCTCGCCGCGGTGCCAGCCGATTGATGATCAGGCAGGCTGAATGCGCTGTCTCCCATGACCACTGCGCCCAGCACAATAAGAGCGACCAACATCAGGACGCCGATTGACCAGAGTTTTAGCTCAACCTTTGGCATCACACATCCTTCGTCAGAAATTGCACAATAGCCTCGCCTAGATCGGGCTTAGTGACGCTGTTCATATGCGTTCCCGAGACCTCATAATAGATGGCATTGGGGAGCATTTCGGCGAGCTCCACTGCAGAGCCATTATCATTGTCCTCATCGCCGCATATCACGCCTGTGGGCATGGTGATATTCGCAAGCGCGGCAAGGTCGAAGTCTTCCATCGTGTCGAGCAGGAAACGAGCAGCGACACGGTCCACACCTTGCGACTTTAAGAATGTGCGCGCGGTGTAACCATGATCGCCAGGCTTGATCGTGTCAAACTCATCGATCACCCGTCGAAAATGCGCAGCCCGGCTTGCCCAAGCCGACAGTCCGCCTGTGCCCATCCCGCAAATTGCCAGTCTGCGCGGTTCAAGCACATGATGCGCCGTTGCATGGATAGCGGTGCGCGCGCCCAGCGAAAAGCCGACCAGATCAAACTCTCCGGGAGCAAGTCCCAAATGCTCAACCAGTGCCGCCGCATCGCGCACCAATGCACCTGAGGGATAGGCCGCTGGATCGTGCGGAGCCTCGCTGTCTCCATGCACTCGGAAGTCGAGCATGATCGCTTGAAAACCGGCCTCAGCAAGCCGCGCATCATGCCCCCATTTGATCCAGTTCATATCTGAATTGGAGAACAGGCCATGGAGCAGAATGACGGGACGCCCTTCCCCCTTACGGTGAAAGGCCAGCTTAGTGCCGTCGAATGAAGTGAAGTGCTGCGTCATCATGTTCATGTTGCAAGCAGTTGCATCCAGTCCTCTTGAGTTTGCGGCTGCGTCTCCCAATGCGGTACATCATCATCCAGATTGAGCCATGCTGGCGCGCTCTTGGTCCAGATATGCGCGATCGGCTTTAACGTGTCGGCACTGTCGAGAGATCCGCCTTTGATGGTTATCATGCCGGGACGATTGGCGCCTGCATGATAGAGTCGCGTGCCGCATTTGGGGCAGAAATAACAGTCGGTTGTAGAGCCGCTATCGGTGGGCCGCGTCCACATGGAAAGCTCACCCTCGATAGTGAGCGCGCTTTTCATCACGGGAACCGAGATACCAAAGGCGCTGGACGATTGCTTTTGGCACTCAGTGCAATGGCAGGTGTAGGCGATCAGGCGGTCTGTAGCGATGCGATAACGCACCGCCCCGCATTGGCAGCCCCCCGTAAAGTCGCCCCCAAAGCCATCCGCGCTCACCTCTTGGTAAGCCCCTTTTGCTCCATACGCCACTGAGCCATTTCAACCCGGTCTTGGCCAAAGAATGGCTCTCCATCGAAGACCAAGGTGGGCACACCCCAGTGGCCAGCTGCTTCCAAAGCCGCTTGGTTTTCGGCAATTTCTGCGTCCAGCGCCTCAGCGTCGGAGACGGCTTCGGCTTCAAGTTCATCAAAGTTCAGGCCAACGCGCGAGGCGGCCCCTGCAAGATGGTCACCCTCGTTCCAGCCTTCGACCGAACCATCCCAGATCAACGGTGCGACTTCGGCGGCAAATTCCAGCCCCTTGCCACGCCGCGTCGCTGCCTGTCCTAGGCGACAGATGCGATAGATATGTGGCTGATCCGGAGAAATCTCCCGCGTCATCAGGTTCTGCACCACAGGGTCAGGACGCGGCCAACTGATCGGAATGCCGAGGAACTGCCCAGCCCGCATACAATCCATTACGATATAGCGAGGCGCTGCCGGATTGCCGGTGAAGAGGATGTCGGGATCGCGAATGGCAATCGGCCAGACCGTGCGAAGCGTAATCTCCAGATCAAACGTCTCCACCATGGCTCGGTAACGGCCCACGGCAAGATAGGAGTATGGCGATCGGAAACTGTAAAAAAGATCTGCCTTAAGCGTCATGTCTTCCCTCTCCCCTCAGCGAAAAAAGCACTGCGTGCCAGCATAGAGCATCCCGACATTTTCGCCGTCCAGAAAGCCGCCGATCCCGCCTTCAAGCGTGAATTCATCACCTAGAGTGCTGTCTGGAATGGCTTCGTAGCCTGCAGCTGCTTCTATCTGTTCGCGGGTCATGCCGACATTCACATCGCCCGCAATCGCGATAAGAGCTGGCGCCATTTCTTCATCCCCAATTGGCGCGCGAAGGTTCCATCCTACAAGCGCTCCGTCCAGAAAGCCGCCGATCCCGCCTTCAAGCGTGAATTCATCACCTAGAGTGCTGTCTGGAATGGCTTCGTAGCCTGCAGCTGCTTCTATCTGTTCGCGGGTCATGCCGACATTCACATCGCCCGCAATCGCGATAAGAGCTGGCGCCATTTCTTCATCCCCAATTGGCGCGCGAAGGTTCCATCCTACAAGCGCTCCGTCGAGAAAATTGAGCGTCAGGCCGCCTTTAAACTCAGTCAGCTCCATCGGCCCCGCACCACATTCTTCAATCGCATCGGTGCCAAGCGGCGCATTCATCAGCTTAGTGACAGCGCCAATGCTCTCGTTCTTGCCTGCGTTGAAGAAGAAGCCCTCAGCGCCGGCATTCAAGCCATCGGTATTCAAAGTGATTGCGCTCAAGGCGGCTTCATCGACAGGAGC
>JBCBHD010000184.1:0-6255 GCA_038526115.1 Pseudomonadota bacterium
GCACGTGCCCCCAGGCTGGTTGATTCTTCTCCGCTAGCCGCTGCATCCGCGCCAATCGCGATGGCGCGATCGCCAGAGGCCTGTGCGCCAGCCCCTCCACCGTCTGTGCTGTCGCCGCCAATTGCGATGGCAGTGGCTCCGGTGGCCTCTGCAAACGAGCCGAGAGCCGTCGAATCGATCCCGGTCGCCAAGCTATCCCTGCCGAATGCGGCTGCATCCTGGCCGGTCGCATTAGAACGGCTGCCGACGGCGGTACCGCCCAGGGCTTCGCTGGCGTTGGCTTCAAAGCCAATCGCTGTGTTGGCATCGCCATCGCCGCTGGCATTGGATGCTGCACCGAAGGCGGTGTTGGCCGAATTTACACCAGAGGCATCCGAGCCATCGCCGCATGCGGTGTTTTCAGCATCTACCCCTCCATCATCGGGCGGCGTAAGGGGCGGAACGCCGTTGGGATCATTGGCACATTCAGTGGCGACAGCCGGTGCCGGTTGAAACGCGATAAAGGCGCAGGTTGCTGCGCCCGCGAGAAGGAGGATTTTGTTCATTGGTCTGTTCCCTGACGATACATTTATGGTGTCTTGTGCAGGGATGAGGCGTTGCCGGGGTTTGGGTCAGCAAGGCGGACCCGCTCGGGCTCAGAACGGGCCACACCTTACCGGCAAGACACCATCCCTGCGCCATTCTCTCTAGGCAGGCATCGTTGGAGCCATCGTTTGAACCAGCGTTGGAATTGATGCCGGGAAGCGTTGAAATTGCCGATTTTCAGAGGTTTTTCGGCTTAGGTAGCCAGAAAATCGCGCACCAGCCGGACGAATTCATCCGAGGCATCCTCACGGCCCAGCAGCAGGTGGTTGCGGCTTTCGACGCTCGCAAACTTCGCGTTAGGAATGCGTGCGGCGAGCGAACGCGCTGCAGCCATCGGGATACGTTGATCTCCGCGACTGTGGATCACGAGTGTGGGGCATTGCACATCAGCCAGCCGATCGCGCACGTCGATGGTCGAGAACGCTTCAAGAAACCGGACGGCGTTCTCCGCTGAAGTGGTCTGGCGCTGGAATTCATCGAACCAGGTCAGTTCCTCAGCCGTGGCGTCCGGCATGAATGTCTGGCTGAACATATGGCGGTATGCGGGGTTGTCGCTGCCCCATCCGCTTTCTGTGAGCACCATCACCGCTTCGCGTTCGCGCACTTCATCGGGTTTGGCTGTGTGCCGCCAGCCGCAATCGTAAGCTCCGAACAGGATCAGGTGGGAGACCCGATCAGGGTACCGCGCGGCGTATTCAATCGAAACCGCAGCGCCCTGGCTGATGCCGAGCAGGGGAAAGCGCTCAATATCCGCCGCATCGACCACTTGTTCCAAGTCCGTCACGAAACTGTCGAAGCTGATCTCTGCTGCATCCCAGTCAGAGAGACCACAGCCGCGTTCATCATAGCGGATCAGTTGATGTGAGCTCGCGAGTTCGCGAAAGAGTGGGCTCCATATCGGCGCGCCCCAATCGAGTTCCAGATGGTTGAGCCAGTTCGCGGCTTTCACCAGTGGCGGATTATCGCCATCGCCAACACTGGCCCAGGCAATACAAACACTGTCTTTCGTCTCGACAAAGCGGATCGACTGGTCGGGGATTGGCGCACTGGTGCCCGCCGGTGTTTCAGCAGCTGAGAAGAAGTCTGGCACCGGCAATTCGCCTTCTCGAAATCGCTGTTCCAGCAATCGGGCCAATTCCTGCGCTGACCCTAGCCCTTTCGAAGCATGACGGGCTTTGACAGCATGCTGCGCAGCCAAAGGGTCAAACGGAGCAACCGAGAGCCAGCGCTGCGCCCAGCGATCGTGATTGTCGGGTGATGGCGATGCTTGCTTGGTCGCGTCCATTGCCAGCTGTGATCGTGCGCTCTGGAGATCCGCCCGGCGCTTTTCCAGCCATGCGGAATAGCCGTGCTGGTTGGGAAGCTCGCAGTCTTCAAGCAGCGGAGCGCCAGAACGCTTCCACAGATCATCGCTGCTGGCATCGGGCTGGGGCGACGCGATGGCGTTGAAATCAACCTCCAGATCGGCGTTTTCCAACCATATGTTGAGGCGATCCGACCCCAAGCGCTCGATCCCATCCGCGTTCAGGATAGGGCGCAATTTGGTAAGCGACCAACGCAGAGCAGCGCGTGGATCATCAGGCGTGTCCCACAGCAATTCGCATAAAGACTGGCGCGAATGGGTTCCGGGTGAAAGCGCGAGAAAAGCCAACAGCGCCCGCGTCTTGCGCGATGCTGGAAGCTCAACTGGCGCACCATTCGCCGTGACCGTGATCGGTCCAAGAACGCAGATTTTCAGCATCGACCCCTCGTTGCCTTTTGCGCGACTGCTACCGGCATGATCCCGATCAACGGCTATGCGTCAACCGGTGAAGCCGTGCATTGCGGTCACACGTATTTCATCCTAACTGGTTTCTGATCGTTTGGCAGGTCATCAGGGTTCAATCTTGCTGGCAAGGCGGCAAAGGCCGGGAGCACATGTGTGTCTCCCGGCCTCCACGTCGATCGCACATGTAAAGTCAGAACTCGCCCGCCACTCCCGCTCGAACGGCTGTCGAATTCCCACCTGCGTAAGTTACCCCGGCGGTGATGGCAAAGTCGCCTTCGAGACGGTGCATCAGGCCCAGCGACACACCCACTTCGCCGCGATAGGTCGCAACGTTGCTCGCATAACTGGTCTTGCCCGCTTCTGATGGAAAGTGCGGATTGGCTTGCGCTGCGATGGCGGCGATCCCGCGCTGGGCGTCGCGATCAATCGTATCCGTCAGGTCAAACAGGGTTCCAACCTGCCCTTCGATCGTCGAGACCCGGCCTGCCAGCGCCGTGAACTGCGCATCGCTGATTTCAGCCAGCGCGTTCACGGACACGCGGACATTCTGCACCGACGCGGCGCTTGCGACCGATGTGGTGCCAAGCACGCCGTTGCCATCGACCGTGACGGCATCGACCGGACCTGACTGGGCCGCCGTGCTCGCGGCGATATCGCCAATGCGAACCGAACTGCCTGCGCCGCCGAGAGTCACCTGATTGTCAGCGGTCGAAACTGCGTCTTTCCCGACCGCAGTCGAGTTTGCGAAGTCAGCGGTCGCGCCGTTCCCAATCGCCGTGGCTCCGTTGGCACGCGCCAGCGCTGCTCGCCCGATAGCGGTAGAGTTCTCGCCGGTTGCCTGTGTCGCGCTGCCAATCGCCGTGGACTGAAGGGCCGGAGCAAAACTTGCATAGCCCAGCGATGTTGAAAAGTTGCCTTGGGCCTGGCTGAACGCACCAAAGCTGAGCGCCCCCACGGCTGTGGCACCAGCGCCCGCTCCGACAGCTGTCGATTGCACACCGACCGCTGTTGTTCCTGATCCAAGCGCCGTTGTGTTCAAACCAGCCGCGAAGGAATCCGCACCCAAAGCCACCGTTTGCGTTCCAAGCGACAAAGCGCCATCGGAATTGCCATCATCGCCATCGCCGCCGATTGCGATGGCTCCAGCGGCGGTTGCATCGCTGCGTGAACCGAAAGCAAGGCTGTTGCTGCCTGTGGCTTCTGCGAAGGAGCCGAATGCCAACGCATTGCTCTGATTGGCAGTGCTTGAACGGCCTAAGGCAATGGCATCGCCGGCTGCCGCATTGGCTTGCCGACCGAGAGAGATGGCAGCAATGCCTGTCGCCTGAGCATCCGTGCCTACAGCGACCGCCGCTGTGGATGTCGCATCGCTGTTTTGACCAATGGCGAGCGCTTCGCTGGCGCTGGAAATGGCGAGCCGACCGAACGCCGTGCCGAATGCCGCTGCCTGGGCGCCTGCGCCGATTGCAGTCGCGTCTTCCCCACTCGCGAGAGAATCCGCACCTACCGCAACCGAATTGTTGCCCGATGCGACAGCGCCATCGCTGCCGCCATCGCCGCTGTCTCCACCAATAGCGACCGACGCCAGACCGGATGCGGTCACATCCTGTCCGATGCCGATACTGTCGGTGCCGGAGGCTGAGGAAAGACCGCCAATGGCAATAGCGTCACCAGCAGAGGCTATTGCTGAAACGCCCAGCGCGATTGAGCGAGTGTTCTGCGCTTGCGCATTCACTCCTACTGCGACGCCGAAATTGCCCGCCGCATCAGATAGCTGACCGACCGCAACCGAGTTGATCCCGGTGGCCATCGAGAACTGCCCAACAGCTGTGTTGCCGGTGTTGTTGGCTACAGCGGCATTGCCCACAGCGGTGGATCGAGCACCAGAAGCGACCGCATCACTGCCAATCGCTGTTGAGTCATCACCAGTAGCCTGCGCGCCGAGCGTGTCTCCGTCATCATTGTCCCCACCGATGGCGACGCTGCCAGCAGTGCTGGCGACTGAGGCATTGCCGATAGCGATGGTTTGAGCTGCGCTTGCGTTCGCTTCGGAGCCGGCAGCGAAGGAGCGCTCGCCAGTTGACTGAGCGCGTGCGCCAACAGCTGTCGCAAATAGCGCATTGGCAAATGTATCCGCGCCGACGGCGGTAGAGTCGTTGAACACAGCGCGTGCGCCATCGACACCTGCGTCAGTGCCATCGCCGCCAATTGCCACTGATCCTATGCCCAAAGCATCGCTGCTGCGGCCCACGGCCAGCGATCCTACACCATTGGCGAGCGAATCCTGCCCGATCGCCGTTGATTGCGCGGCGGTCGCGTCTGCACCCTGGCCGAGCGATGTGGCTTGCAGCGCGTTGGCGACAGCAAAATGGCCTACAGCTGTAGAATCGTTGCCGCTCGCTTCGGAGATGCGACCGATCGATACGGATCTTTCACCAGATGCGTCAGCGTCACTGCCAAAAGCGCTGGCGAAGCCTGCACTAGCGCTGGCGCTATTTCCTACCGCTGTGGACGAAGAGGCAAATGTTGAAGAGCCCGAACCGCATTCCAGGCCGGGGCTTTCCTCACAGGCGGCGCCAGCGCCCTCAGGTTCAGAGCCTCCGGGGCCAGCCGAAGTCTCTTCATCGTCCTCACCAGTTTCGTCGGTGGAAGTCGATTGATCTTGTGCCCAAGTCTGACCGGTTGGCACGATCAACAATGCAGCCACGCCCAAAGTGAGCGCGGTCGATAGCAACAGTGTATTCCTCATCTCATTTTCCCCTTCCATGCACGATGGAGGGGGCGGTCGTGCTGCAACCCGACCTGCTTCTTTTGCTGGCTTCCTCTTTCTAACCGCCCACAATCCCTCCTGAATGCCGTGTGGCGGGAGCAGAATAGCAGGAAATGTGACCAATCCTTGTTGATATCGGTCAAAGTCGGGGGCGAAGCAGCAATAACCCGCGCCGCCCCCGCTTGATTGAGCAGTCTTCCGGATCAGAAACCGAACAGCACCGTCGCGCGAGAGCCGACATCGCCATCAGCGGTGTTGCCGCTTACGCCGGCGGACAGATAGACGTTCGGGGCGATTTCGCCTGTCAGATTTCCCGCAATCGCTTGCTCACCGCGATAATTCGCGACCGACATCGACAGTGAGACTTTCTGGCCCGGAGCAATCGCAGGCCCGCCCATTGCCATCGCCGACGCGATCCCGCCGCGTGTGCGGGCATCAAGATCCTGGAGCTGGAACTCCAGTCCGGTCACTCTGCCGTCCAGCGCAAGCACATTGCTTTCCAACTGTCCGAACTGCGTTTCACTGACTTGCGCCAGAGCGTTGATCGACGTGCGCACATTCTGGACTGACGCGGCGGTCGCAACTTGCTGGCGACCCAACGTGCCATTTTGATCGACTGTCACGACATCCACCGGCCCCTGCTGCGCCATAGTGGAAGCTTCGATATCGCCGATCCGAACCGCGCTGCCGGTGCCACCGATGGCGACCTGATTGGCTGCGGTGGTAGTAGCCCCGGCACCGATGGCTGTCGCATTCGCTTGGTCTGCTACGGCCCCGGAGCCAACAGCGGTCGAATCCGCGCCGCGAGCGCGAGTCCCGAAGCCAATGGCCGTGGCCTGCACATTGGTTGCTTGCGCCGTGTTACCGATGGCAGTGGCGCGGTCGACCGGTGCGAAGGACTGATAGCCAAGCGCAGTCGAGAATGTGCCTTGCGCCTGCGCAAACGCACCGAAGGCGAGGGCACCCACTCCGTTCGCTCCAGCGCCGGAACCTACCGCTGTGGACTGCACGCCGGTTGCCTGTGTGCCGGACCCAAGCGCAGTGGTGTTCAGACCGGCCGAGAAGGCATCCGCGCCAACTGAGGTGGTCTGGGTTCCAAGCGCCTGCGCGCCGACGGTATCATCGGCGCGCA
>JBCBHD010000185.1:0-6249 GCA_038526115.1 Pseudomonadota bacterium
CACAAAACCCAGCCTATAATCATCAGCATTGCATTGGCCAGTGCGTGGAAGAAGCTGAGTAGTCGCTCGCTCTGATCTTCAGGCAGCTTCGCTATGGCCACAGCGAACAATGCGAAGAATATCGTGAGCGGTAGCATTGCTGTTTCAGCCGCAGCAGCGATCATGTTGGGCGCGACAAGCGACGCCAGAAAATCCAGTGCGCCCGGCACCTGTTGCTCGCCGTCTGGAACCTCAGCGAGAAATCCGGCTGCGGCTTCGGGGATCGGTATCGCACCCAGAACCAACGGCATCGCGAGCGCGGTAAAGATGCCACCAGCGATCAGCACACCAAACACCAGTGCCAGAAACTTTACCGCAGCCGATCCAGCACGGGCAGCCCCGATCATTTGCGCAATGCCCAAGACAAGCAGGCTCGCAACCAGCGGGATGATAGTCATCTGCAAAGCGCGAAGCCACAGCGTACCGATCAAGGCGATGGTCTCGCGGAGCCATTCGGGCAGGCCGCCCCCGGCAAGCGCAACCCCCAATCCCAACCCCACGACCAGCGCCGCAAAGGTCATCAAGACCGGCAAACGGATTGCCACAAGTTCGAACCGCTGTCCGAGCGCCTGCGGCTCGATCTCACCCTGTTGCGTCAACAAATCGATCCCTTGTAATGGCCACGCGGTCTAACGCTCTTCCCTTAAAGCGATAACCGCGCCAGAAGCGGCTGACAATTCGACCAAAGAAATCAGAAGGGGCCAAACCCACAATGTCACGCAAGTTTTTCGGCACCGACGGGATCCGAGGCCGCACCAACGCAGGGGTAATGACAGCCGAAACCGCCATGCGCGTGGGGCAGGCTGCGGGCAATTACTTCGTACGCGGAGGTCACCGCCACCGCGTCGTGATCGGTAAAGATACACGCCTTTCGGGCTACATGATGGAAAGCGCGCTCGTTGCCGGGTTCACAAGCGTCGGCATGGATGTGATCATGACCGGGCCGCTACCGACACCCGCCATTGCGCTGCTGACACGGGAAATGCGCGCCGATCTGGGGGTGATGATATCGGCCAGCCACAACCTTTTCCCGGACAATGGCATCAAGCTGTTCGGTCCTGACGGTTTCAAGCTGTCCGACGAGGCCGAAGCAGAAATCGAAGCGCTGCTTGAAGAAAAGCCGCAGCTTGCCATGCCCGAAGGGATAGGCCGCGCCCGCCGTATTGATGATGCGCGCGGACGCTACATTCACGCTCTCAAGCAATCGGTGGCATCCGAAGTGCGCTTTGATGATCTGAAAGTCGTGGTCGATTGCGCCAATGGAGCCGCGTATCAGGTTGCACCTTCGGCCATCTGGGAACTGGGCGCAGAAGTAATCACTCTAGGAGTCACGCCCAACGGAACCAACATCAATGACGGCGTTGGCTCGACAGCTATCGAAGCGCTTCAGGCCAAAGTGGTCGAGGAAAACGCCGATATCGGGATCGCGCTTGATGGCGACGCGGACCGGTTGATTGTGGTCGACGAGAAAGGTCGTGCGGTCGATGGCGACCAGATCATGGCGCTGATCGCATCGCGCATGCATGAAAAGGGCGCACTGACCGGTGGCGGCGTTGTCGCGACCGTCATGTCCAACCTGGGGCTTGAGCGCTACCTCGCCACGCAAGGCCTGTCGCTCGAACGCACCAAGGTTGGCGATCGTTACGTTCTCGAACGGATGAAGACTGGCGGCTTCAATGTCGGAGGCGAGCAATCCGGACACATGATCCTGCTCGACCATGCAACGACAGGCGATGGTTCGGTAGCCGCTTTGCGAGTTCTGACCAGTCTTGTGCGGTCACAAAAGCCCGCAAGCGAGATCCTGCATCTGTTCGATCCGGTACCGCAATTGCTCAAGAACGTGCGCTATGAGGGTGGACAACCGCTGAATAACGACACGGTCAAATCGGTTATCGCTGCGGCGGAAAACGAATTGGAAGGCAAAGGACGTTTGGTGATCCGGCCATCCGGAACGGAGCCGGTCATCCGGGTCATGGCCGAGGGCGACGATTCCGGCCAGGTCGAACAAGTGGTAGACCGCGTGTGCGATGCCGTGCGCGCCGCAGCCTAGGGACCGGCACCATGCTTGAAATGCGGCCAGACTGTGAACGGTGCGGAGTGGACCTACCGGCCGAAGCGCCCGGCGCTTTCATTTGCAGCTTTGAATGCACGTTTTGCGCGCCTTGTGCGGAAGACCTGGATGATGTCTGCCCCAATTGTGGCGGTGAATTGATGGATCGCCCAACGCGGGCCAAAGCTATGCACGAAAAGTATCCGCCGAGCACAGAGCGGAAGTTCAAGGAATGAAGAACACTACCCCGCCGCGCATATTGGCAATTGCCGGATCGGATTCTTCCGGTGGGGCTGGTATTCAAGCGGACATCAAGACCATCACCATGCTCGGCGGATACGCGATGACCGCCATCACGGCCGCGACCGCGCAAAACAGCATCGGTGTGCAATCCATCACGCCATTCGCGGGAAGCTTCGTTGCGACGCAAATCCGATCATGCATCGATGATATCGGCGTTGACGCGATCAAAATCGGCATGCTCCACGACACCGGCATTATCGAGAGCACCGCAGAGGCGCTGCACGACGTGGTTGTACCGATCATCCTTGACCCAGTGATGATCGCCACGTCAGGGGCGACTTTGATCGACAAGCCGGCGATCGCAGCTATGCGCGACTATCTCTTCCCGCTGGCCACATTGCTGACGCCCAACCTGCCTGAATTGGAATTGCTGACTGACACGGTTCCGCGAACGGCAGAGGCAATGGGGGAATCTGCGATGAAGCTTGCAGAAGCCTATGGATGTCACGTGCTCGCCAAAGGCGGGCATACGCAGGACGAGCGCATCTTTGACGTGCTTGTCGGCCCCGAAAGCAAAGCTGTTTCCTTCGACCATGCACGGATCGACAGTCGCCACACGCACGGTACCGGCTGCACCCTGTCTTCCGCCATTACCACGCTTGTAGCGCATGGTCAGCCGCTGGAGCACGCTGTCCGTCTCGGTCGTCGATTTGTCGTAGCCGCGATTGAAGCCGCGCCGGGTTTCGGAGAGGGCAACGGCCCCCTTGGGCATCAGGCGGTGCGAAAACTATGATGGAACCGGTCATCCGGGTTGACGGGCGCGGGGCTGACCCTTGTGCCGGAACAATTCGGATCGACTGGACCAAAGCGCTCTGGAATGGGG
The DNA here is from genome assembly GCA_038526115.1 of Pseudomonadota bacterium. Taxonomy (GTDB): domain Bacteria; phylum Pseudomonadota; class Alphaproteobacteria; order Sphingomonadales; family Sphingomonadaceae; genus Erythrobacter. The sequence continues at coordinate 3,216 of JBCBHD010000185.1, forward strand.
CTATGCTGGCCGGGACACTGGCAGCCTTTGTATTTGCGACTTGGCAAGCGCTCGCCCTCTTCTTTGTCCTTACCCATCTGACACTGCTAATCGGCCACAGCGTCGGCATGCATCGCATGATGATCCACCGCACATTTAAGGCATCGCCATGGCTGGCCCGAACGCTAATCTATATCGGCACAATTGTCGGCGTTTCCGGGCCGAGCGGCATCATCCGCATTCACGACACCCGCGACTGGGCGCAGCGCGAACCCGAATGCCATGATTTCTTCGCCCATCGACGCTCCCTGCCGGTCGATCTGTTGTGGAATCTGTTCTGCCGGTTCGAGTTCGACCGCCCGCCCACGGTGACCATTGAAAAACGACTGGCCGACGATCCCTACATAGTGTGGCTGGACGCAACATGGCGTTGGCAACAAATCCCGCTCGCCGCCCTATTGTTCTGGGCTGGCGGATGGCCATTCGTGTTATGGGGCATTTGCGCCCGCGTGTTTGTGAGCACGGCGGGGCATTGGACGGTCACCTATTTCTGTCACAATCCAGGCCCCGGACGATGGACGGTCAAAGAGGCAGGCATTCAGGCATCCAACCTCCCCGGCCTTGGCCTGCTGACCTATGGCGAGTGCTGGCACAACAACCACCATGCATTCCCGGAAAGCGCACGGATCGGGCTTGAACGCGGGCAAACCGACCCCGGTTGGTGGGTCATCAACCTGTTACAAGAATCGGGCCTGATCTCCCAAGTCGGCCTGCCCCGTGACACATCAAGGCGCAGCGATCTGGTCGAGCGTAAAGCCGATCAGGTGGTGAGTTCGTAAAACTCCGCGATATGCGCCCAGGCCTCATCAGCGGTCTCGCACCAATGAAACAGGTCGAGGTCCTTTTTCGAGATGGTGCCTTCCTCAGCGATCGCTTCGAAATCGACCACGCGAGTCCAGAAATCCTTGCCGAACAAAAGGATCGGAATGGGCTTCATCTTGCCCGTCTGGATCAACGTAAGCAGCTCGAAAAACTCGTCAAACGTACCGAAGCCACCGGGGAACACTGCGACAGCCCGTGCCCGCAGCAGGAAATGCATCTTGCGCAACGCGAAGTAGTGGAAATTGAGCGACAGGTACGGCGTTACATAGGAATTGGGGGCCTGTTCGTGCGGCAGGATAATGTTGAGGCCGATCGACTCGCTCCCGGCATCGCTCGCGCCGCGATTGGCGGCTTCCATGATCGACGGACCACCGCCTGAGCAGACGACAAACTGGCGCTTGCCATCTTCGATGATGGCCTTTTCGGACACCATCTTAGCCAAGGTGTGCGCCTCGGTGTAGTATTTGGCCTTGTCAGCAAGCCGCTGCGCAACCTTCTGGTCCCACTCATCCCCGTCCTTCGCCGCATCGATCTTGGCCTGCGCTTCGTCCGGTGAGGGGATGCGGGCAGACCCGTACATGACCATCGTCGAGCCGACCCGCGCTTCATCAAGCAGCATTTCAGGCTTCAGCAGTTCCAGCTGGAACCGCACAGGGCGAAGCTCATCACGCAGCATGAAGTCATGGTCGCGAAAGGCCAGCTTGTAGGCGGGATGTTCGGTCTGCGGTGTACGTTCCGGGCTTTCTTCGGCGAAACGGCTCTCTTCGCCAGCGCGATAGAACTTGCGGTCGGTCAAATCTTTATCTGTCATCCGCGGCACTTAGTCGGGCGCGATGACGCGAGCAAGTCAGGAGATGGTTTGGATGCCCCGTGAGGATTCGAACCTCAATTGACGGAGTCAGAGTCCGTAGTCTTACCATTAGACGACGGGGCATCAGCGGGCGATCGAATTGGTGGCCCTGCGAAGCGAGCCGCGCATCTAGTTTTGCTACGGCGCGAGGTCAAGAGCGCGATCGCTTGCTCTTGCGCCTTGGTTCGGCTAGTTTTTGTAGTAGGTCCTCGTACCGAATGCGTGCGAGAGGAAAGAAAGAGTGAGTATGGCGGAGACAGTTCCGCCGGGCGAAAACAAGAGTGCTGGTAAGAAGAGGGGCGGCAAGTCCGGCAAAGTAGCCGATTTTCGCTACAAGCGTTCCTCCCAGTCCGGAAAATCCGCGCGCGCCCGCAAAGACCGGGAGCGCCAGAACGGTGGCGACCGCAAGCGTGCAAATGCGCGCAACGCCCAAAGCCATCAAGCCCGACCCTTCGAGAACAAGCCGAAAGATTCAGGCACCTTACAGCGCGGTCCTGCGCGACATGCGCGGCCCGGTGAAGCCTACGCTGCGCTGGATCTGGGAACCAACAATTGCCGGCTCTTGATTGCGCGCCCATCGGGGAAGGACTTTACGGTAATTGACGCGTTCAGCCGGGTGGTGAAGCTGGGAGAAGACCTAGCGACCACAGGACGGCTTTCGGATGAAGCGATGGACCGCGCTCTTGGTGCTCTTTCGATCTGCGCTGACAAGCTTCGCCGTCGCAAGGTGCGACTGGCACGATCTGTCGCCACCGAAGCCTGCCGCCGCGCCGCTAACGGCCCGGCCTTTATCGACCGCGTTCATCGCGAAACCGGTATTGTGCTGGACATTATCACGGCGGAGGAGGAAGCACGGCTGGCCGTGCTGGGCTGTCATATCCTGCTGGAACAGGGCGACGGGCCTGCGGTTATTTTCGACATTGGCGGCGGCTCGACCGAGCTCGTCCTGCTTCAGCCCGGCGGCAAGATCCCGCGCATTCTTGACTGGCAAAGCGTGCCGTGGGGCGTCGTTTCCCTCACTGATACGGTCGGGAGAGGCGAAGACACCGAGGAGGCTCGCTTGGCTCGGTACCGCGAAATGCGGCGGGTCGTATCCGACAGTTTCGCTCCCTTTGCAGAGCGGATTGCAGACGCATCCAAGCATGAAGATATCAGACTATTGGGAACCAGCGGAACAGTCACCACGCTGGCCAGTCTGCATCTTGAACTACCCCATTATGATCGCAAAGCAGTGGATGGTCTGATTGTCCCATCGCGGTCGATGCGGGAGATCAGTGAAAAGCTATCGCGGCTTTCCCCGGCCGAGAGGAGCGAATTGCCGTG
>JBCBHD010000186.1:0-6230 GCA_038526115.1 Pseudomonadota bacterium
GTCATCATCGTGGCGTTCGCCGCGCTGGTTGCGGCTATCCCGATGTCCATGATCGCTCGTATGAATGTCGCAGCTGCTTTGAAGAGGGCATGACATGAACCTGTTTAGCCAAATCTCCGCCGTCGTTTCCATGAATGTCAGAGGGCTGCGTGATCGCGTCTGGGCGTCTCTTGCGATAGTTTTCGCGCTGACGCTGACAGTGTTGGTATTGCTCGGCTTTCTCGCTGTTGGATCGGGCATCGACCGCACTATCGAAGGGACTGGAAGCGAAAATGTCGCGCTTGTCCTGCGCGATGGCAGTCCGGATGAAACAACTTCGGAAGTCACCCGCGCCGAGCTCGCCGTGATGGCTGAGCTCCCCCAGATCGCTCGATCTGGCGGGCAGGCTGCCATATCGCCAGAGCGCTTTGTGGTGGTTGAAGCGGGCCTGAAAGGCACTGAGAACGACGCCAACATGTCACTGCGGGGTGTTGGTCAGGCGGCTGCCGCCACTCGTCCCGGTCTCGAAATCGCTGAGGGCCGGATGCTGGCTGAAGGATCGAACGAAATGGTCGTCGGCCGCGCTCTTTCGCGTCGGTTCGAAGGGTTCGAGCTTGGCCAGGATGTTCGCATCGGAACCAACACCTGGAAAGTCGTCGGTGTTTTCGAACAAGGTGGCAGCGTGAATGAATCCGAAGCCTGGGTCGATGTGGAAGTCCTACAGAGCTTTTACCGTTCGGGCTCAAGCTACCAGTCGGCGCGAGTTCTGTTGAATGACGGCGATGATCTGGCGTCGTTCAACAGCGCTTTCGAAGCGGACCCGCAGTTGCGGCTCGAAGCCATCAGCGAGCGCGAATATCTCGCTTCGCAGTCTCAAAGCCTCGGATCGATCCTGACTTTCCTTGGTTGGCCGCTCGCTATTGCCATGGCCATTGGAGCCATCGCCGGCGCGCTCAACACGATGTATTCCTCGGTCGCCGATCGCAAGCGAGAGATCGGGACTCTGCGCGCAATCGGGTTCAGCCCGACCAGCGCTTTTGTCGGCACACTTGCCGAAGCGCTGGTGCTTGCACTCGTTGGCGGTGCTGTCGGATGCCTGATCGGGGCTATGGTCTTCAATGGCATTGAGACGAGCACGCTCGGCGCAAACTTCACCCAAGTCGTGTTCGCGTTCAGCCTGACAGGAGCGGACTATGCGAGTGCCTTGATCCTGACACTGATCGTGGGTTTGATTGGTGGAGTGTTCCCAGCCTGGCGCGCCGCACGGACCCGCATCGTGGCCGCACAAGCGGTAGACTGATCGCCAGCGGACTGGGATGGGCGCGCGCGGGGCGCGCCCATCCCAATTCCTGAGATCGCATCCAATCCATAACAGTTACAATGAAGAAACCCGGCGGTTGCCAATGCAACCACCGGGTTTCTCGTTCGCGACCCTTCAGGGCGGGATTGGCTGCCTTTTGTTGGGTTAGGCGGCAGCGCGTTGGTGTTGTGAGGCTGCGATGGCGCGATCAAGGAAAGTGCGCAGCTTGTCGGGGATCTTGTACTCGCCAAGACGGATGGCGAGGTTCAGGTACCGATCGTTCTCGCCGACTACGAGGTGCTGGCTTTCCAATGCGGCGATACGTTGACGGACTTGCTCCTTGCTCGGCGCGTAGCCCGCTGGTTCAAGCTTCTCGATTACCTGATCGAGCGAACGTGGCCGATCCAGCAAGTGGTGGATCGCGCGGTCGAGCCCATGGAGCGTGATCAGTTGCTGCTTCAGCCCGGGGCGGGTGCTGAGTATGAAGGTCTGAACACCGTGATCCTCACAGATCAAGTATCCGCGGTTGGGATTGGCGAGCCATTGAGACAATTCATCAATCAGTGGCTTGGCATAGGTATCGGGATCGCGACCATCGGCATAGTCAAAGTCAAAATAATACGCGAGGCCATACAGTTGTTCATCACTAAGCGTCGGGTGAACTTCACCATATTGCGCGAACGGTCGGACATTGGTCAGGCCGTGCTTTTCCTGATCGTTGAAATAGGGAGAAAAACGATCAAGCCGCACTCGGTAAAAACCAGTCGGTGGATCAAGATGCACCAGTGCTGGTGCCATCTGGGCCATCCGCGCGTACTCATTCTCATCTTCGCCCGGAAACCCGTAAATGATGTTCCAGACAGGCGTAACGCCAAACTCCTTGCATAGTTTGAGCAATTGAATGTTTTGCAGGGCGCTGACGCCCTTTGCCATGAGCTTAAGGATCGAACTCGAAAGGCTTTCAATTCCGGGCTGGATTTTCGAGATGTGCGCGTCGCGCAGCATGCGTACCTGATCACGCGTTAGGTTCGCCTTCGTTTCGTAGAAGAGATCAAGATTGAGATCTCGCGCTTGCAAGCTCGGAAGCAGGCTTTCGAAATAGCGATAATCAATGATATTATCGACCGCGAAGAATTTTTCCGTGTGATCGCCGTGCTTGGCTTTGAGGCTCAACAATTCGTCGAGCACTCGATCCGCGCCTTTGCTGCGGAATGCCATGTTCGAACCGTTCAGTCCGCAGAACGTGCAGTGAGATTTCGCTCCCCACCAGCAACCGCGAGAAGACTCGAATGGGATGTCAGCTTTGGCCATCTCTTCCGGCCCAAACGAAGTCGCCATAAACTGAACGAAATACTCCGTGTAATCCGGTTCTGGCAGCGCATCCATTGCGGTGACGGAAGCTGTGCTACTCGGCGCCGTGGCTTTGCCTTTCTGCAGAATCCCGCGCACATCCGGTTCTTCGCCGGCATCAAGTGCGGCTATATAAGCGGGGAAAGCTATATCACCTTCGCCGGAACAGATCGTGTCGATGAAGTCGTATGAATTGAGCAACGCGAAACCCATTTCGCCTTCCGCATTCGAGCCGCCGAGGGCAATCTTTATGTGCGGGTGCTTAGCTTTGATCCTCTTGGCAAGGCTCAAACAAGCCGTGGTTTGTTCGAAGACGGTCGTGAAACCTACAAGGTCATACTGACCCCAATCAAAACTCTCCATACAGCGCGAGATCAGTTCTTCGGCGTGCGCCCGCATCATCAGAAAGTCTGGTGGTAGCTTGTTTTCCGAAGTTTCATCACCGCCGGATAAAAATGTCGGACATGTGCCTTCGCCATTCAGGGTTTCAGCAAAAATCCACTCCCCGATCAGGCTCGATGGAATGTTGGCGAGCGTTTGATAGGGCTCCAAACCAACCATGTCGGCAAATGCGAGATTAAAGTTGAAGACATCGACCTCATGACCATCCTTTTGAAGAGCCGCCTTTAAAAGTCCGAGGCCCAATGAAGGACGATAGACCGAACTAAAAGGCATATTGACCAGGCCGATTTTAAGCATGGCAAGGCACTCCCCGCTGTTAGTGGATGATATTCTCGATATTTTCTCCGTTACTCCAGCTCAACATATGAACTTTGTAATAGTTCCTAAAGAAATATTAATTCAGTCAAGTCCGGGTTGATGTGAAAGAGTCTAGCGATGAGATGATTTGAGAAAGTCTATTGTCCGGCCACTGCAATCAATCGAGAACGACTCTAATTCCTGCGCGGCCTACTATGCCTGCAAAATCGCGGGTCGGGATATTCGATGAATTGTCGATATATCCAACTTCACCAAAGCCGCGAACGGAGCCGAAGATCGGACGTTCTATCCCGCCACTGATGCGGAATACGTCATCATCTCGAGCAACAGGAAACTGCTGGTTGAATGGGTCCTCAAAATCACGCGTGACATAGGAGATGCGGGCAAATCCCAAGACTTCATTTCCAAGTGAAGTCCGGCCAATCGCTCTCAGCCCGAAACCTTGATAGCTGAAACGGTCATCATCTGCATCGATGTCGAGAACGTAGGCGGCAACATTGATCGATGTATCGCTTCCTGGCTTGCGCCAAGTGTGGCGAACCTCACCTAGTAACTCGTCTTGGTCAAAGCCCGAAAAGCGTTCTTCGCTTTGATTGCGATAGCCATATCTGAATCGGGCAACGCTGGTATGGCCTCCGCCATGACGATAGATTAGCTGAGCATCGGCGCGTGTGCGATTGAAGACACGCCCCTCATCGCCAAAAACATAATCAAAAGTCCCACCTAGCCGCAGGCGAATGCGGCCATCGCGTGCGATTGGAATATCCTGACTGGCGCCGACTCCCACAGCGTATCGATTGAAGAGGGATTCTACCGGGAAAACTTCTGCCCCGACGCGTGCGAACAAACGCGTGTTATCTATCCGGTAGCGGGCAGTCACATCGCCACCGATAACCCCTTCGAGACGGTTCTGCTCGATATCCGCCTCGATAATGTCTGGAGGTACGACAGCACGACCGCCATAGACCTCCGCCTCCAGGACAAGCGGATCGTAGTCTATCGTCTGTGCGAGCGCGCTGGCTGGCATCGCTGCAAGGGCAATTGCGAGAGCAACCAGACTGTGTTTTTTCATTGTGCAGCTTTCTCGGATCCATCGGAAACGGGTGTTGATCTGACCGGGCTGGTTGAACGCCGGATGCGGATCGAAAGCACCGATTCAAGTGTGTACCAGGCGCGCATTGCGCGAAAGGCGAGATATTCGGGCATGCCGAGCAAAGCCAGCCATTCCCGGTTGATGAGGATTGCAGCTACGGCGACCAGAGCTGGCGCGCCGACCAATACTGCAATTATCGATTGCCAAACTAGCGCGTTGTCGGTGCCGGTGTCGGTCAGCAACTGAAACAGGCCAAAGATGAGGATTGGAACCATCATCGCTCGTCGGGCTGAGTTGAGGAGCATATAGGGCAAGACCAGCTTGCCGCGCACGCTGAGACTTCGCGAGACCAACGCTTCTTTTGCGCGTGCTGTGACATGGTACACTGATCGAAACCAGCGCATCCTTTGCTCTCGCATATGCGCTACTGTGGCAGGCACTTCGGATACATAACGCACACGTTGATCGACGATTGCGTGATAACCCAATTCAGAGATGCGGAATGACATATCAGTGTCTTCGCCATTCATTCCGGTCGCAAAAGTGCCCGCACTACGCAACGCTTCGGCGCGATAGAGCGCAAACATTCCGGGCACGCCGATCAGCCCCCAAAAGGCACTGAGCGCTGGTGAATAATACCCATGTTTTAGCAAGACCTCGACCAGCCTGGCTCTGTCGAACAAGCCTCCGCCCGGCGGTATCGGTATTCCGCCAACCACACCGATATGCGGATCATGGAAGTTCTGAACTGCCAGTGTGATGTTGTCCGCACCGATCTGTGTGTCGGCATCAATCCGCAGGATGAGATCATGTGTCGCTTCCTCGACCCCGCGATTGAGCGCAAATGCTTTTCCCGGTCGGGCAACGTGGATCACGCGCCCTTGGACTGCGCCAGCCGCTTCCAGAGCCTGCCACGCGACCTCACTCGTGTTGTCGCTCGAATTGTTGTCGAGCACGATCAGCTCGATCGGCTGAGGATATTCCTGTGCAGCTTCATCAATATGTCGGATGGTTTCGGCGATGATATGCGCTTCGTTGAAAGCGGGAACTATCACGCTGACTGGCGCCGAATAGTCTTTGGCCGCTGAAATCGCGCGCTCGATCACTCCGATCAGATAGAGCTGCAGGAACAGCAGCGGCAGAAACAGGAATACCCCTGGGCCGATGCCGCCAAGCAGTGTCAGCTCCCGCATGCCTTCAACAACCGGGCTGTCTAACGAACCCACATAGGCGGAAATGAAACCGGCAATCGTCGCAGTGGCGAGAAATCGAAGGAGCATCCGCAGATTCTCTTGCTCGCCTGTTACCACTGGCTTTTGCTCGGGCATTGCGCCGCGTTCCACTAACATGAGCGAGAAGAGCCCAAATCCAATCAAGCCAGCCGTGATCTGCACAACTGTTAGCGGATACTGGGATCCGAAAGCTGAAAAGAATGCAGTGTTGACGAGATCCATGATGGCGCAAATCGCCAGGAACCGAAGAATCAATTCCGTAGCGAAATAGAATCGTGCGATCGGACTTCCTGAAGCGAAGATCGAATAGGCGATGTAGAACGAGATTATGTATGTGCGTATCGCGATCGAGTGCTCGCCTGCGTAAGGCGCAAAGATGTAGTCGCTATGCGGAAACAGCCAGTCGTACAGACCGGTTTGAAACAGCCACAATTGCACGATGGACAGGATTCCAAAGGTTAGCAAAAGGGCGGGTGCGCGAAGTGTCGAGACGCGAACGGACAGGCCTTCGGGCTGGCTGTCGACCGAGCGGAACTCGATCCCTTTGCGTATCGCG
>JBCBHD010000187.1:0-6164 GCA_038526115.1 Pseudomonadota bacterium
GATCACGGATACAGTCCTGTTCTTAAGGATTGGGACCACCGGATCACAGTTGCGCCAGACAATGGAGGCACCCGCTATACCGATAGTGTTTCCTTCAGCGCAGGGTGGCTGACTCCGCTAGCTGCGCCCATTATCCAGCTGTTTTTCCGGCACAGGCAGAGGCGGTTGAAAGCGCTGGCTTCAACTGGCTTCGCAGCACTGAATTGCTAGTTCTCAATCTTCTTCGGCCAAACGTGCAATCAATCGTCGTTCCAGCTCATCGACCTGGCCATCGCCATCAATCTGAGCATCGACCCAGCTTTGCTCTTTGGCCGTAACGGTATCCCCGGCAGCGAAGTCGGATTGATAGTCATTCTGCGGCCCATCTGTGCCGCGAAGGTGCTCAATGGCCCAACCGATGCGCTCACCGATGCCGGCATTGCTGGTCGCCATTGACTTGAGAAAACCGCCATGCCCGCGGCTTTCGGCTTCAACAAACTTGACCAGTTCAAGCTTGCGTTCGTGGCTCAGTTGCGCGTTGTCGAGCGTGAAACCACGCAGGAAGTTTGCCACTCCATCAATGAAGAGATCCGGCCATTCGGGGGCGTTCTCATCTTCCAGCGTTGCGTCTTTCAGCCGGAACAGCAGCTCGGCATCATGTCGGCTGACTGCCGCAGGACCATAGCCGCCGCTTGAGAAGATTACCCGGCGCAAAATCCGGCATTCGGCAGAGCTGATATGCGTTGCCGAGAGTTCACCGCCGCAACGGGTGGGGCCAGTGCCGGTGAGCACTTCCCGCTCAATTTGCTCCAGAAGGTAATTCTTGAGCCGAACAGGAACATTCTCGGCTCGCTCTACGATCCGCACAAGCGTTTCAAGCTCCACCATGCTTTCAACAACGCCATCATGATCGACTTGAGCAATCAGCCAAGCAGCTTCTGCATCATTGCACTGAAGACGCGGCTTCGTGCCATTGAGCACATACTCGCCGATCGCCTCGACGAAGAAATCGCACCATTCCGCGTCACGTTCGGTCAAGGCATTGTTTATCGCAAAGATCGCTTCGGCTTCATCCTGATGGATAAGACCATCACCCCAACCCTGCCGACGAAGGCCAAGCAGTTCATCGGGTGAAATTCGTCCGTCTTCGGCCGCGAGGCGTGCGAGTTCGGTGAAATGCGTCGTCATATGCCGGTTAAACCCCTTGCAATCTTGGAGCGGGGTTACCGGAATACGCTTAAGACTGGGTTACCACGATTAGCGGCGCTCAATTTCGGAAATGCAGCGCGACCGATCAGTTTCGGCTCCGCCAGCTCGCAATCGGGCGTCCACATGTGTGGCGACTGGCTCTGATCCAGCTTCAAGGGGGTAAAGGAAGACATTCAGTACGCATCGCTTGCTGGCGAACTGCAGCTTGCGTGCATCGCCTTCGGCCAGGTCGATACGCGCAGCCCCAAATCGCGCGGTGAGCGAAGCGGCCCCGGCGCCAATCACCCCATCAAGCCCGCGCTCTCGCATGACCCGAGGAGGGCGAAACGCTTCTGGACTTGGCGTGGTGGAGACAGTCGGACGAGGGGTACTTGAGGCTGAACGTGTTGACGTTGTGCTGGAACCTCCCGCGCACGCAGATACAAGCAGTGCCGCCACTCCAACCAAACCGAACCTAAGCATGGGTTTCATTCCTCTGGCTCTCACGGCTCATCGCGCCATGGGTAACATGAGTCCCTGCGGCTGCGCCTAGTATCGGAGCCAGCAACCCGGCAAGCGGGACCAACATCAACGCCGCTATCGAACCGCCAAGGAGAAACCGCTCCGTGCCGGCAACCGGTGTGCTCGCAGGAGAGTCTCGACAGTGCCGCAACCACGCCATGTCGGTTAGTTCTCTTCCGAGTAGCACGGCGTTGACCAGCAGGAAGATCACGGCCGGTCCGATGGCAGTGAACATAAGGATGATCGCTATCGGCAGTGCGAGGGCATTGAACAGCAAAGCGCGCCCGATCCCGCGTATCGAGTTCGCCAGATCGCGCTTGAAAGGCAGCTTTTGGGCCTGGCGTGCAGCCTCTGGATAGTGGCGCGCCTCAACCGCGGCGACAATCTCGTCAGCGAAGAACTGAAGCACAGCGAGAGCCACCACGCGAAACAACAGCCAGGCAGCCAAAAGCGAAAGGATAGCGGCGGCAATCGCTTCCAGCACACCGCTGCTTGACCATGAATTCTCCACTCCGATCCCAATCAAGGCGCGATAAAGGCCAAAGCCGCCGGCGACGAAGATGAGAACTGTGATCGCGATACTCTTGATGGCAACCTTGACCACTGCCGGATCGCCAAGCTGCCGCGCAGCTTTGATCATAGAGGCAAACACGATTGTCATCGGATTTGGCAATGCGGCAACGCGGCAGCGCAAGTCAAACTGCCAAACCTCACGATCCGCAGGGAATGTGCCAGAAGCTGGATCGACACTTGGCCTGAAGCGCCGACACGGCTAGGCGGGCGCCAATCTTATTCTTCAAACAAACAACAGGTGAATTTGAGTGCCAGACCAAGACAACGCGCCGCGTTATGACGTGATCGCCATCGGCAATGCCGTGGTCGACGTTATCGCTTCATGCGAGGAAGAGCTGATCGAAGAATTGCAGCTGAATCGCGGCGGGATGACACTTATTGATGAGGCTCGCGCTGATGAGCTTTATGGGGCCATGCCGCCCGCACGTGAAGTTTCCGGTGGATCTGCTGCGAACACGTTGGCCGGCCTTTCCACTCTTGGATTGCAATGCGCGTTTATCGGTCAGGTGGCAGATGATCAGCTGGGGAAGGTATTCCGCCACGATATGCAGGCGACCGGCATCGATTTTGACACTGCGGCGCGAGACGGTGAGCCAGCGACTGGTCGCGTGTTGATCTTCGTGACTCCCGATGGCGAGCGGACGATGAACACGTTTCTGGGGGCAGGACAGTTCCTCCCCGCAAGTGCGCTGGATGAAGACCTGATTGCCAGCGGTTCGATCCTGTATCTTGAGGGATATCTCTGGGATCCGGAAGAGCCGCGCCGGGCGATGCGCCGCGCAATCGAAGTCGCTCGAGCCGCGGGACGCAAGATTGCCTTCACAGCCAGCGAGAGCTTTGTGATCGATCGCCACGGAGACGATTTCCGCGCGATGATCGATGATGGTGTGATCGATATCCTGTTCGTCAATGAGCACGAGCTCGCAACGCTGACAGGCGAAGAGGATTTCGAAGCGGGCGTGGCTGCTGTGGCAGGCAAGGTTCCTGTTCTTGTTGCGACACGGAGCGAAAAGGGTGCGGTGGCTATCGCGCATGGCGAGCGGGCTGAGGTTGCGGCAGTGCCGGTGACCAAAGTGGTCGATACAACGGGTGCTGGTGATCAGTTTGCTGCGGGCTTCCTTTCAGGCTTTGCGCGGGGCGAACCCCTCACCAGTTGCCTCAAACGCGGTGCAATCGCAGCATCGGAAGTGATCTCGCATTACGGCCCTCGCCCTGAGGCCGACATGAAAGCGCTTATGGCGGAGCGGCTTTAGCCTAGGTCTCTGAGGAGCAGACCGAAACCTCCAAGCGGAGATACTCCAACACAGACATGGACCGCATGTTACACGGTCCAGAGGCTGATATTCATCCGATCACAGCGCGTCGTTTTGATCGGATGAAGCGATCATGCCTGCGGTTTGCTAGGGTTCGAAGCTTACAATGGCAAAGAGCGCGCTGAAGCTACTGTTCAGCCCGAAAGTAGGAAAGCTCTTCCATAAGTCCGGCCGCGCACCCCAACACAGGGGCGCGGGCTACTTCACCCGGCGGTAATCTCCGCGTCGCAGCGTCACCATATACTGCGCAATCTCATCGGCCTGTTCCTCGGACAGGTCGAAATCCATCACATCCGGATAATTGTGCGCATCCTTGAGCCAGCTCGCGAGCGTGGCTTCGGAAAGCTCTTCCCGGTTCGCAATGGCCTCAAAGCTCCGCGCTTCCGGATTGGGGGAAAGGAAAGGGGGCTGCACAGCATGGCAACCGCCGCAAGCCGCCTCGACGAAAGCTGGCGGATTGGGTGCTGAGGCCTGCTGCGCCGCTGGACCGGCTGTCTGGCATGCGGCCAGTGATCCGGCCATCACAGTGAGAAAGATTGCGCGCTGTTTCATCCCATGAGTTAGCCACATGGCGGTGAATCAATCATTGATTGAGATCAATAACGCACTCGGTATGGCTGGATCTCAAATTGAAAGTCCAACTTGTACTCGATGATGCGGCCCCGCTCGGCGGGACTGAACCGAGCGGGGCCGCCGGGGATCGCCAAGTCAGCCTTATCGTTCTGCCAGTCTCGATGCAGTCTGGGCGTGTTCGATAGCCGCTTGACGCAATGGCTGAATTTCGACCTGTTTGGCGTCAACGCATTTCCGGAACCGGATCCAGGCGGGCAGGCCCGGGCTCTTGTGCACCCGGCAGACCTTTTGAATTGCGGCTTGCAACCGGTTATCGAGCGCAGCGCGCCCTGCGCCAGTCTGTAGATTGAGATCTGATACCTGCACCGTCACTGTCTGGGTTGGCGGTCCGTCGGCCAGAGCTGGGGTAGCGCACGCTGCGAAGGAGAGGGCGAATGCGAGAGCAAGTTTGTTCATGTGTGCCTCCGTGGTTTGGATGCCCATGAAATGCCGCGTCTAGGCCTGTAAGACCAACAAAACGCTGGCTCAAACCATAAGCTGAGCTTATGCTAATGGGATGTCGAACCTACCGCCCCTTGCAGCGATCCGTGTGTTTGAAGCGGCGGCGCGTCACGCAAACTTCACCCGTGCGGCGGGAGAGCTTGGTCTAACGCAGGCCGGAGTGAGCTATCAGATCAAAGTGCTGGAAGAGCGGGTTGGGACCGTGCTGTTCGTGCGGCAAGGCCGCGGAATGGCTCTCACCCCGGCAGGCGAGGCGCTTGCGCCGCGCATTTCGCAAGCATTCGCTGACATGCAAGGTGCATTCGAAGGGCTGCGCGGAGACGATAATGCGGTTCTTTCGGTCGCCTGCGCGGAAACCATGGCAACACAGTTTCTGGCCCCGCGCCTCGGCTGTTTCCAACTGGCGCATCCGGATATCGCAGTGCGTATCGATGTGAGTGACCTGATTGTGGATCTGGATGCAGGCGCTTGCGATGTCGCTATTCGCTTCACGCGAGATCCACCCGAACGGTTGCACAGCCACTTCCTGATGCGTGGGGGAATAGCGCCAATGGCCAGCCCGGCCTTTGCTGAGGCAAGAGCGTTGAGGCTACCGGCTGATCTATCGCGTGATTGCCGTGTTTCTCCGGACTATACGTGGTGGGATCGCTGGGATGAAGCGACATGCCACAAGCACGACGGCTCTTCGTCAAAGGCGGTTGGCGCGCTGCAATTCGATTCCCAAGTGCTCGATGCGCAGGCTGCCAGCAGCGGCCACGGCGCTGCTTTGCTGATGCCCCCGATGTTCATGAACGAAGTCGCTGACGGGCGACTTGTCCGACCCTTTGCCGAGGTCGCCTGGCTCACCCACAGCTTCCGCTTGGTGTATCCCGAAGTGCGCAAAGGTTCAGCCAAAGTCCGGGCTTTCCGGACCTGGCTGGACAAGGAACTCCGCGACCTGATGGGCGACGATCCAGAAGGGTTTCTGGTGGAGGGTGGGGGTTAGGCTATCCGTTGCCGGACAAGCGTTAGAATCCGACCAAGGAAATTTGTCCCACGCCATTGCTTTGGGTTTTGATTGGCGGGATCATCGATCTGGAGACCATTTCCCCAGTTCCAATCCCGCGGATTTGCTTCAACGAGCATTGCTGGCGCGGTATTTCGCAATTGTCTTGCGGCACCGGCATTCTGCGCGAACTTGGCTGTATTGGCTGTCATCACAATGTCGAGCCGCCAGGCATTCCAGCCTTCGTGATCAAATTGCTTGATCTGGGAGCCGAGCCGTTTGTGCACGGCTGGGTCGTCAGTCCGCATGACCTGATCGAATATTGCTTCATCGCGGCAAAGTGACGCCTTTGCGGCCATCATATACTGCTCCGCGCAAACGAAGCGAAGGCCATATACCTCGAAAGGCGTGTGGTGCCATTGGCTGAAGATTCCCTTGATGAATGGGTGAAAGCTCTCGAAGTCTTCAGCGTTGGAGGATGGCGCGCTGGTCGCGAATGGCGGAAGGGTGCTGAACGTCACCGCAATGGG
>JBCBHD010000188.1:0-6105 GCA_038526115.1 Pseudomonadota bacterium
CATGATCTCCCAGAGATTGGCTTGGCAAACCGCCTGAAAGCGGACGCTATTCTGCTTTCTCCAGTGTTTCCAACGCAGTCTCATCCCGGCGAAGCAGTTCTTGGCCCCACCCGTTTCCGGATGTTGGCTAAGCACGCACGATCCCCAGTCATTGCACTTGGGGGATTGGATGCGGATCGCTCTCAGTCTCTCAAATGGCCTCGTTGGGCAGCGATTGACGGTCTGAGCTAGGGATTTCACCTCGGCGCACGGCGCTTGACCCGGACTCGGCAAAGATTCATGGTGTGTTCCGATAATAGAACCCGAAGGCGCAATCATGGCTTCACGAGCAATCAACACCCGAAAATCGACCGCCGACTGGCGTGCCGGATTGCGCCGTTCACTGCGCCGTGCCGCTCAAATGACGGGTGCGGGCGTGCTGCTGATGGCGATGCTGTTTCTGGCGCTATCGCTTATCAGCTACACGCAAACCGATCCCAGCCCTTCGACCGCTGCATCGCCTGATCAGGTAAGCAACTGGATGGGCGCCACCGGGGCGTGGACGGCCGACCGCGTTCTGTTTGCCTTTGGTCTGCCAGCCATCCTGCTGCTTCCTTTGCTATATATCAGCGCACGGAAACTGTGGCGCGACGTTGAGAATGATGGTGATCTCGACGCAGCTGCGGAATCGACACGTTGGTGGCTGCCTACCGGATTGCTGCTGATTGCTATGGTGCTGTTCGGCACTGTTCTGTCGCTGACATTCGATTCTGGTGGTGGAACACTGCCTGCTCAGATGGGTGGTGTGTCCGGATTGCTGGGCGCCAGTGCGATCGAAGCGATTGCTTCACGGTTTGGCGAAAGCGCTTCAGGCTGGATCATCCTTGCCTTCGCGCTCGCTTGCCTTGCCGGGGCTGTTGGACTGATCACGCGCATCTTCGCAATCGATTGGCGCGCTTTGATGACTCTGCCCGATTTTCTTACTCGAGGAGACGGCATTCTCAGCAAGCTTCCAAGCTTCCGCGGATCGGGTCAGCTGGCATTGGCCGATGGTTCTTCAGACGATGCTATCGCCAAACCCAAAAGCAGGCGCAAATCCAAGCCGGAAACCGAGGCCCGCGCTGAACCCACGCCAAGACGCTCGCCCGAAATCAGTGACCCATCGGCACCGCCGAAAAAGGCTGCACCGGCCAAGCAGAACCAGCGTGACATGTTCGCGAATTTCGAGCTGCCAAGCCTCGATCTGCTGGCCGATCCACCTGAAGACAACACGCCAAAGCTCGATAAGCTGGCGCTTGAGCGCAACGCTCGCCTGCTCGAAAATGTGCTCGATGATTTCAACGTCAAAGGCGAGATCACAGCCGTCCGCACCGGCCCTGTCGTCACCATGTACGAGCTTGAGCCAGCGCCCGGCATCAAAGCCAGCCGCGTGGTTGGTCTCGCAGAAGACATTGCCCGCAATATGTCAGCCATTTCGGCCCGCGTGTCTCCCATTCCGGGCAAGACAGTAATGGGGATCGAACTGCCCAATGCGGATCGCCAGATGGTGATGCTGAAAGAGCTCGCTGCCTGTGCCGCCTTCGTGGAAGCGAAAGGCAATCTGCCTATCATACTGGGCAAGGATATTGCCGGCGAACCGATCATTGCAGACCTGGCTGCCATGCCTCACTTGCTAGTCGCGGGGACCACCGGTTCGGGTAAATCCGTGGGCCTCAATGGCATCATCCTGAGCCTGCTTTATCACTTCACGCCCGCCGAATGCCGGATGATCCTGATCGATCCGAAAGTGCTGGAACTGGCGAGCTACGACAATATCCCGCACCTGCTCTCGCCGGTTGTGACAGAACCTCACAAGTCTGTCCGCGCGCTCAAATGGGCGGTTGAAGAGATGGAAAAGCGCTATCGCATGATGAGCTCGATCAACTCGCGCAACATCAACAGCTTCAACGACAAAGTGCGCGCCGCCATCGCCAAGGGCAAGCCGCTGGGCCGCCGCGTGCAGACCGGGTTCGACCCGGAAACTGGCGAACAGCTGTTCGAAGAAGAACAGCTCGATTACGAACCATTGCCGCAGATCGTTCTGATCGTGGACGAACTGGCCGATTTGATGGTGACTGTCGGCAAGGAAATCGAAGTCCTGATCCAGCGCCTCAGCCAGAAATCGCGCGCAGCAGGCATCCATCTGATCATGGCAACACAGCGTCCTTCGGTGGACGTGATTACCGGGGTGATCAAAGCCAACCTGCCAACCCGGATCAGTTTCAAGGTAACCAGCCGCATCGACAGCCGCACCATTCTGGGTGAGCAAGGCGCCGAACAGCTGCTGGGCAAGGGCGATATGCTCTACAAGCCGAACACCGGTGCAACGGTGCGTGTGCACGGCCCATTTGTCAGCGACGAAGAAGTCGAAGCGGTGGCTGATTTCTGGCGCGCTCAAGGATCGCCGGAATATGTCGACGCCGTAACCGAAGAACCGGAAGACGGCGGCGGTTTGAGCTTCGAAGATGACCTGACGGCATCAGACAATCCCGACGAACGCAAGTATCGCCAAGCCTGCCAGATCGTGATCGAGAACCAGAAAGCCAGCGGATCATGGCTCCAGCGGCAAATGGGCGTCGGCTACAACACGGCGGCGAAATGGATCGAACGGATGGAAAGCGAAGGACTGGTCGGCCCCGCCAACCATGTAGGCCGCCGCGAGATCTTCCGAGATCAGGACGGCAATCCGATTTAGTCTTCGTCGAGGTCTTCCAGGAAATCCGGCGAATTCGGATCGCGATTTCTCTTGAGAATCCGGAGCGGTTTTTTGAGAGCTCTTCTGGCCACTTCTCGTGACGGCATGACCCGTGTTGGCTTGCGAAATGTCGGCCCATCGTCTGTCAAAGGTTCAGCGCGAAGGCTCTTGAGAAACGGGACGTGTTCCAGCCTGATGCTGTTCTCGTTCGCTTCTTCCATCTGGTCGTAGCCAAAAATGTAGTCGCTGATGATATCTTTTTTGCCGATAGTCTTAAACTGAAACTCGCCTTCAAGTAGCGATTTCATGCGCTTGTGAAGCTCGGATTCCTCATCTGCAGGCACTTCGAGAAACACGCAGTCACCACTCAACGGCAATCTGCTGTAATCCCCTGTCTTCACGTACAATCCGGAATAGGGCGGCGGTTTCCTGGTGTTGGGAAATTTGATGTTCACGGCGTAGAACCGCATGTGCACCGGCGTGTTGTGCTCCGCTTTTCCGGCCGGCCGCTGCAACAAGGCAAACAGCCGGTCGTGCTTGTTGATATGAAGCGTACCCCAGAAGACTGAGCCTTCGCACGAAACGAGGACCATCTCCATCGCGTCGGAATCCACATAGACCAGTTCGGTTACGACTACGTCGTCTCTCGATTTTCCGTCTGTACCCTCGTTGTAAGGCTTGTAGAGGCGGAACACTTGGTACACGCCGCTCCGCAACACTTCAGGGCCGCTGGCCTGCGTGGGAAGCCAGTTCTTCCCAATCGTCGCCGTATGCCTGACCTTGGCTGATGCTTTGCGGGATTCGGGGGCATAGCGATCAAGGATGGCGCTAAAATGCTGAAGAGACAGGTCATCCCCGGTTTCGGCGATCAGGTCCTCCAGTTGATCGCGATATTCCGCGAGGACTTTGCAAGCAAACGGTACGACTGAACCCATGAGAGCTTGCGCCCGCGAAATGTTCCCCACAAACGCAGAGGCAGTTTTCTCGTCAATTTGCCTTTCACCGTTTATAACCGAGTGATCGCTAATTTTCTGGCCGAGCACCTCTTTGGTGCTGAACCCAAGTATTTTGTAATATTTATGCGCAATCTTGCGAATGAACGCGTTCTCTAAGTCGCTCATCAAATAGCCTGATCAAATGAAAGCCCCAGTGCGGGATAGCAATCGCACCGATGAAATCAACAGCCTGACCATTTTCGTAAATACTACTTCATGCCGATTGCGGCTCGCTCGCAAAACATGCTGATCAGAAAGCGTGTGACTACGCATTTTCCCGTATTCAGTCGCTTCCATCATGCGCAAATTTTGACGCGGTCAATCACGCGGCTTTCAGGACGGCGCCCTTATACTGTGATGGGTCATTCAGGTTCTCGATACCCCAGCCGTGAACCAACCGCTTGCCGAACACAGCCAGAGCGTTGTTGACCTCTTTAGTCTGGGACGAATGAGTCAGATCGAGCAGGCGGCGTGCGTTCGTGTCACGCTTACCAATCTTCCGTGAGAATTCCGCCATGGATCGGCAATTGGCGCGAAACACCCGGTAGAGTTCAAGCTTCATCGCAACGATTGGCGTCAACCGCACGATCCCATGCAACTGAACCAGCGTCAGGTCTTCTGGTTCAGGCAGGTCGTCGCGCGCCGAAATGCACAATTGCAACCAGGTCAAAACCGCATCGTCAGCGAAGGCTTGGATTTCGCCCGAAGACATCTCCTTAAACCGATCATCAGACACCGAAGAGATGATTTCGGGAATGGCGGGGAACCGAAAGAACACCTCACCATCTTCAAGCTTCAAACTGTACGCAAATGCATAGCTATGCATGCCTATTCTCCCTTTCTCGACCGCCCCTTCGCGCCTGACGCTCGGCGCACTATCTAGCGCACTGAGTCGAGTCAAACATTAAAGTGGAAAAGAAATAAATCATATATTTTCCGTGTGGAGGCGGGAGGCGTGGGGTTTTTATGGTTAGATTTCGGTATCTTCGCCTCTGCGGATAGTGCGAATAGCAGATAATTGCCTAGAATCTAGAGGTTTTTGGCAATCCGCTTGATTGACTGCCAGCCCTGTTGCGATCATGAAACAATCACCGTTACGACCACGACAACAGAACAATAATGTGGGAGGAAAGTTGGGGAGCACGTCACACCACACCGCGACAGGTTCATCCAACTTTGCGCTTCTGATGAGGGGGCGCTCACGCAGAAAGGCCAATAATGGCTCGCCACCGTTTGCCCGTCCCCACGGGCCGACGGTGACAACGGAGACTGAAAGGAAGAACCGATGAAGCAGGTTCAATACCGCAGTGCCGTTCTTGCGATCCGTAAAGCGTGTCGCAAGAACGGAATCGAGTTTGAGGAGAGAGGAGCGCGTGGGGGCGGAAGCCACGGTTCCTGGTATTTCACAGGATCAGACGGAAAGCCAGTCCGTTTGGTTGTGTCGCACGGCAAGGAGATTTCTCCAGGCGTGCAACGCAGCGCCCTTTGTTACCTCACCGATCGCATGGTGGATGGCACCGTGCGAGAAGCCAACAAAGAGCTGATGGAGACTCTCTTCGAGATTCTCAAAGCAGCCTTTGGTGGCTGATGTGAACAGCCGGAGGCGGTAGGCGGGTCGGAATCCGCGCACCGCTTTCTGGCGTTCGCTCAAACTGTGCACCGGGTCATCAGGTTTTGGCAAAGTCGCCAAGCGCGCAGGCCGACTGCAAGCAACGCGCCTCAGTCCTCGCTCTCTGATGAGGGTGCCATCATCAGCTCAATCTCTGCAGGCGCGACATCGCTCTGATCATCGCTATCGCGTTCGGCGATTTCATCTTCGGTCAGCGAGCGGAAACGAATTGAAATCGGCGTGATCGTTCCATCATCCCGCTGCCGGAAGCGAACGACCCCGCGTTGATCCGGGTTGCGCAGTTCTTTTTCGATCTCAAGGGCGCGATCCTGGTTCACGTAGAACCGCCCACGCTCGAGGCTGCTATAGCCATAAACGCTTGCGGGATTGGCACGGGCCGGGTGAGCGCACGCTTCGAATTCCTCTTCCTTGATGCGGACAGCGCGATCCAACCTTGGGGCGTCGCCATAAAGGCAGAGCAGTCGCGGGCCAGGCTCGAACCTCCACTCCTCATCCGCCGCATCGTCGCCTTCCTCAGGTGGCTCGGGCCAGTCGTAAGTGAACTGGACATAGTGACCGCGCAACAAGTCACGCGGATCGTAACCTTCGATCGCAACGTCCCATTCAGTGCCCTGTCGGCTGAGATAGTCAGTCCATCCCCATAACCCGCCAAGCCCGACGACGGGCAGAACAAGCGCCGTCAATTTCATTGCCCGGCCCATCATTCGCTGGCCTCAACCGGCGTATCGACGGGCGGCGCAAACTGACGGCTCACGCGGACAGCGACC
>JBCBHD010000189.1:0-6020 GCA_038526115.1 Pseudomonadota bacterium
CCGAGCAATCTTCAATAATTTGCCGCGCTTTCCGAATGTCTTCGGCAAATGTTGGCCGATCGAACGTGAAAACTCGAGCATGATCATACCCGTGACTTGCCAATTCATGGCCAGCTTCGGCAATTCTCCGAATCATCGCAGGATGGCGTTGAGCAACCCATCCAAGAGTGAAGAAAGTCGCGTGGACATCCGCTTCGGCAAACAGGTCGAGGATGCGATCGACGTTGTTCTCAACGCGTGTCTTGATTGCGTTCCAATCCCCGCGCTCGATCACATTTTCGAACGCGCCGACTTGAAACCAGTCTTCGACATCAACCGAAAGCCCGTTGATGACCTGTGCGGATTCGTTATTCGCCATCGTCAGGCTGCCTCGCGCGACGTATCTTCCTCGAGCCATTCGATCAGCATCGTGAGAACGTGGCGGAAACTTTGCTCTTGCTCTTCCAGCCTCTGTTCAATGCGAACCAACGCTTCATTGACTTCAGGTGCCGCAGCATTTGTCGATGCACCTGCGGCAACCTCTGGCTTTGATCCACCAGCTGCTTGCAGTTCGCTGATCGCTGCTTCGAGTTCAGCAGTGCGCTCGTCACGTTGAGCCAAGAGGGCTGCAACTTCGCTGGCTGGAACACTATCAATATTCGGTTCGGAAACGGGAGTGGCAGCTTCGGGCTCAACCAGAGCCGGGCGTGCTTCTGGACGAACACCGCGATTCTGATCCGATGACATTTCATCGATCACGGCGTCGAGCATCTCGACTGTGATGACATCCTGTTCTTCGATAGCCCCCAACAGCATTAGGCGGTTCATCACCTGATTGACGCGTCGCGGAATACCGTCTGTGCTTGCATAAAGCGCCGGCAGAAGTCCATCGCCGAGTTCAGGACGCCCTTGCCAACCCACATGCGCAAGACGATGCCGGATGTAATCATCGACTTCGTCTTCATCGAGCGCTTCAAGATGGTGTGACGCAATGATCCGTTGACGCAGTTGATCCAGATCAGGATGACTTGCGACTGTCCGGCGGAATTCCGGCTGACCAAGCAGCAGGCTCTGAAGCAATGGATGCGATCCGAGCTGAAAGTTCGAGAGCATCCGCAGCTCTTCAAGCGCGGTGAAATCCAGGTTCTGACATTCATCGACAACCAGCAGACACCGGCGGCCAGCGCGGGCCTCGTCTTGCAGGAATCGTTCGATTGCACCGAGCGCGCCAGCCTTGTCGTGACCATCAATCACAAGGCCAAAGCTCTGCGCGACAACATGGATCAGCTCTTCTCCATCCAGCGCTGTGGTCACAACCTGACCCACAGTGAGCGCATCAGGATCAACTTGCTCCATTAAATGAGCCACGAGCGTGGATTTACCCGCGCCAACCTCACCGGTGATGACAATGAAGCCCTCACCCTGGTTCAGGCCATAGCCGAGATACGACATGGCCTTCTTGTGGCTGCCGCTCTCAAAGTAGAAGTCCGGATCCGGCGTAAGCTGGAACGGTCGTCCGCTGAAGCCGTAAAATTGATCGTACATGTTCTATCTGGCTCCGTGGATCAGAAGTCGTAGCGCAGGCCAAGTAGCGCGGTAGCGAAGGCAAAATCTTCAGCGGTGAACTCGCTGTCGAAATAGTCAACGGCCAGTGCTGCACGTGCGGAAAGCTTGCTGGTGATGGACCGGTTATAGGCAGCCGAAGCACCCACTGCGGTTACGTCAGCATTGTCACCGCCGCTCTTGAACCAATTGACATAGGCATTGGTCGCGAAGCTGGCGTTGCGACCAATCGGCCGGGTTAGCGCTGCGTTGACGTAGTAATTTTCGTCCGTGATGCCATCGAGAGCGGCCAGGATGGTCCCCTCTGCTCCGATAAACTCACGCTCGGCATACCCTGCACCAATCGCGGCGGTCGCTTGACCGATACGACGTTGATAGCTGGCGTTCACGCCGCGACCACGGAATGCGGCTGAACGGATTGTTCCGATATTGCCGATTACACCTGAGCCGTCTTCACCGGTCACCAGCCCGCCGAAGTCTCCGGTAAGTGGATTTCGGATCGCATCAAAATCACTTGAAAGGTCTGCGAGCGAGTTATTGAGCGCCCCGCCCAGTCCTGTGACGCCATCATAGACAGAGATGTTCAGCGCACTGCGAGAATCCGGGACGTAGGAAAAGCTGCCATAATAGGTTGTCGAGTCATACCGACGACCTACCGTTGCAGCGAGTGAAGTGCGTGAGCTTGGGTTCCAGACGACGCCCACATCCCAGATCAATCCATCGACATCGAATGCGATCTGGCGAGGGCTCGAACTGTCTGTGACGAACCGCCCGGCATTGTCGAGCACAGGGTTCCCATCAACATCGCGCAGAGCATCCCGGCTTGAGACTTCTACATCCTCATAACCAACCCCACCGACAACCGCGAAGTTGTCGCTGAGAGGAACCGTCACGTCGCCGCGGACATAGAGATCACGAACCCGCTGATCGAGGTTCGAGATATCCTCTTGGAAGGCACCAGCTGTTACACCCACACCAACAGGCAAAGCATCACCTGCTCGAGTACCAGCGCGGATCTGGCCGGTGTAAGTTGTGCTCTCATCAAACACATCGACGGCATTTCCATCGCTGTCGACAATCGCATTGTCCGTTTCGAACCGATTGTAGCCCACGCGAGCAACGCCGGTCACGTCGACGGCGCCAACGCGAGTTGCAAGGCTTGGCCCTGCATACACGCTATAGATCTGGCTTTCGGCGTCCTCTGCAATTTGCGGGTTAGGAGAAACACCGCCACCGCTGTCGACGCGGGTACGCGATGCCAAAGCGCCAGCTTCAAGGGTCAGCGCCTGAGGAACGATCGAGAGATATCCTCGTGCAACACCGCTAACCGTATCTGTGTCGACGCTGTCGTCTCCGTAACCGATGTTGCGTTCGTACCGCAGCGAAACCGAAGCTCCGCTGTTGCGCCCTTGCGCGTTGAGATCGACCCCAGCGGCTACTTGTGTGAATGTGACCACATCGTTGCCGGGCGAAAGCTCGGCGCTGAGGATCTGACTCACTTCGATGTAAGGCTGCACGGCAACAGCCGGGCCGTCGCGATCGCCCTGGTCTTGAGCTGCAGCAGGTGCAGCGACGGCAACTGCCGCCAATCCGACCAGCAAAGCTGCTTTGAGGACACGCATGATCATTACTCCCTCTCGCCATAGTCGCCAAACTGACGACCCGACGGACTGAACCGTGTTGCGTTAAGCAGAAGCTTGATGTCGGGGCATGCCGACAAGAGCTGCTGCGCATCTTCAAGCGCTGCACGGCTGGTTTCATCGGCACGAACCACCAGCAATGCTTGCCCGACATGGGCAGCAAGCTCAGCCGCCGGCGAGGCGGCCAATGCTGGAGGTGTGTCGAAGATTACAAAACGGTTGGGCGCGCCGCGTGTCAGACGATCAAACACTTCTCCAGTGCGGGCGCTTGCAAGATATTCTGCATCGCGGGCGCTGCTGGTACCCGCCGGCAAAACATAAAGCCCTTCGATATCTGTACCGATTGCGAGGCGTTCCGGATGGAGGCTGGAATCAGCAAGCGTGTCCATCAAACCCCGACCAGCTTCGATACCGAGCCTGCCGGCGACGGATGGATTCATCACATCAGCATCAATCAGCAGGACCTCAACATCTCGCTCCGCGGCCAAAGCGATGGCGAGGTTGATTGCGCAATAGGTCTTGCCTTCACCGGGAAGTGGCGAGCACACCAGAACGCGCTGGGCTGAAGGATCGGACGAAGCCCGTGCATCAGCAAGCAGTTCACGTTTCACGATACGGAATTCTTCAAGCAGGCCGGTGACCGGATCCTCAGGGACGATCAAACCTTCTTCGCGCAGAATCTCTCGGTTAATCGACTGCCGAGGTCCGCTCAATATGACTTTGCGTTCTTGCGGCTTCACAACAGGCTTTTGCGGTGCCGCCTGGGGTACAGACTGCGTTTCCGCCAGTTCTTCAGCCTCGGCGTGTTTTTGCGCCACTTGAGCGGCTTCCCGCACAGCACGTGGTACTTTCGGTTCGATATCACGAAGGTTCGCAGGCATCGGAGCCGATCCGAGCTTCTCCAGCCCGAACATCTCGTCTGCACGCTCAAACAAAGATGTGCGCTTGGACCCCTTTCGGTCGATTTTGCTTTGCTCGGTCATGCCCCTCTCCTCACGCAACCGTTCCGACAGAGACAATTTCGATGGTCAGCAGGATGCCGAAGACAGCCACCAACCCGGCGCAGGCTCCGGCAAACTGCTTAAGGCGGCGACGCTCAAGATTGCGTGCAGCCTCTGAAATCGTGAGCGAGATTGAGCCGATCACCGGTAGATCGAACCCGCGTTCCAGCTTTTGCGGAGTTGCATAGGTCGAGCGCAATTGGCTCATCGCGTAAGCCACACCGGCTCCAATACCCAATCCAACCAGCAACACGCCGAACAACAGCAGCGGCCGGTTCGGTGCAGCCGGGCTTTGCGGAACAACGGGTGGATCAATCAGGTCAAATTTGAACTGACTGGTCTCGTCTTCGACATTACCGCGTGTCCGGATCGCTTCGCGGTCTTGCAAAAGCTTTTCGTAGTTCTGGCGCAGCACATCGTAATCACGGCTGATGCGGTTGGCTTCAGCGGCAATCTCGGGCTCGGAAGCCTGGCTTGCCATCAATGATGCCGTCTGCGACTGCAAAGCAGCACGACGCGCCTGAAGCGCTTCAACACCGGCCTGACGGTCTGCCTTGATAGCCAGCAATGACGTATAGGCCGGGTTCGGCTGTCCACTGACGCTTTCCGGACCAGCAGCCGCAACCTGACGCGTGAGGATATCGACCTGCTTGGTGGTTGCGACGACATCGGGGTGACCGTCTTTCAAGCCACGCGAACGCAGTTCGGCGAGCTGTGATTGAGCCTGAAGCAGCGCGGCTCGCGGACCAACAGCGTTCTGACCGCCACCAACAATCGTACGCGGTGTGCCGGAAAGCTGACCATCAATAGCCGCCAACGCGCTTTGCGCAGCCGCAAGATCTGCATCAACATCCCGCAATTCCGTGCGAGCCTGCTGGATCTTTGTCGAAAGCGTTTGCGATCCGCCGATCAGTTCGGGGTACTGCGCTTCAAAAGCGAGACGCCGTTCTTCAGCGGCTTCGAGTTCTTGTTTACGTTCTTCGAGCTGCTCATCAAGCTCGGAGATGGCGCGGGTCACGCCCACCTTGTTGCCGGCAATGTGTTCTTCGCGGAAGATGTCGAGCATCTTCTGCACCACGTTGCGCGCAAGCACAGCGTTTTCAGCGTCAGACAGGTCGCCTTTGCCTACCTCAGCAGTGATTTCAAAGAGGTTGTCCTCTTCGCTCTTCACTGTGACTTTCTCGCTAAGCGCGGCAACCGCCGTATTCATCTGACCGCTTGACGTGATGTTCTCACCCAGCTTGGTCGATTTGATTACACGCTCGAGATTGACGTTGCTCGCCAGGGTCTGGCGAACCCGTTGAATCTCTTCCTTGCCATCACCTGCGATGCCGAGCTGCTCGGACAGAACATCGTCGACATCGACATAGATCCGCGCTTTGGACTCGTAGGAATTGGGGATCATCGCGATCACCAACCAGCCAAGCAGGCACACGCCCCATGCGACTGCAATCGCGAGCCACCGGCGGTGCCAGACGGAATAGAGCGCTGCGCGCAATTCTTCGAAGATCTCGCTCATCAGTCAGCGCGCCCCTAGAAACGGCTCTCCGGGATAGAGATCGTGTCACCCGGCTTCAGCGCGACATTGGCGCTCGCATCCCCCTTGTTCAGGAGATCCTTCAACCGCAGGCGGTAGATCTTGTTTTCTTTGGATTTGCCATCGTAGCGAGTCAGGGTTGCGCGATTGCCAGCGGCAAATTCACCCAAACCGCCAACCGCAATCATTGCGTCCAGCACAGTCATGTTGGCACGATATGCGAGAGCAGCGGGCTCCGCGCCCGCGCCAGTAATTCGGATCTGCTGCGGCAGAGCACCGTTGAACTCGTTGACAATCACC
>JBCBHD010000190.1:0-6020 GCA_038526115.1 Pseudomonadota bacterium
CAGGTCGAGATGGCTGCGATCTCCGCACTCAACCAGAACCGCCGCTTCAATGATCCCGGTGTCTTCACCGAAGCCGCCTTCAACACGTTTCACCCAATCTATGACTGACAACACCTTTCCCCCGATCATCGCAGGCGGCGGCGATCTTGCCGCCTTCCTGAACACGAACAAAGCCGCAGTGGATGCGGCGCTTGAAGACGCGGGCGCGCTGCTGTTCCGCGGCTTTGATGTGGCCGATCCACTGGCCTTTGATGCGGCGGTGGAGGGCTATGGCGAAACGGGCTTCACTTATGAGGACTCGCTCTCGAACGCGGTGCGCACGAATGTAACGCCGCGTGTGTTCACGGCCAATGAAGCGCCGCCAGCGACTGAGATTTTCCTGCATCACGAGATGGCGCAGACGCCGCTCTATCCTTCGAAGCTGTTCTTCTATTGCGAGATCGCCGCTCAGAAAGGCGGAGCAACGCCTCTGTGCCGTTCCGATTGGGTGCTCGATCGGCTGACCAGCAAAGCACCCGACTTTGTTGCGCGAGTTGGGGCAGAAGGCGTGCGCTACACCAATGTCATGCCAGGCAGCGATGATACGGGATCGGGGCAAGGCCGCTCGTGGAGAAGCACGCTGAGCGTGACGGACAAAAGCGCTGCTGAAGACCGGCTGAGAGACCTTGGCTATTCGTGGGAATGGCAAGAAGATGAAAGCCTGCGCGCCACCACACCTGCCCTGCCCGCCATTCGCGAGCTTGCCGACGGGCGCAAGACCTTCTTCAATCAGCTTATCGCCGCCTTTCGAGGTTGGGCTGACAGCCGCAACGATCCCAATCGGGCGATCACCTTTGGCTCCGGCGAGCCCATTACCACGCAAGACATGGCCCCTGCCATCGCAATTGCCGACGAGCTGACCGTGAATCTCGCATGGCAGCCGGGTGATGTCGCATTGGTCGACAACTTCCTCGTCATGCACGGCCGCCGTCCGTTTTCGGGTAAGCGGCGGGTTCTGGCGAGTCTGGTCGCTTAGCGGTCAATCCCCAAACCACCGCATTGCCCAACACCAGAGCGGCAAGCAGACCACCGAAGAGCACACCCGGCCCTTCAACCGAAGCGACGCCCAGCGGCGAAAACAGCAGGTAGGTTGCGACCACGCAGCTGAACAACGTCACCGCCAACGGCTTGGCATAGCGCCACGGTGTCATGTCGACCTGTTCGTTGCGGGTGAACTCCCAGGCTTCCTTGCGCGGAGCGAGCGCTCCGCAAGCGAGCATGATGCCAACTTCGATAACGAACAACACCGCGTAGAGGTGGATGAAGTGCAGCGTCACGATGTCATCAAACACGAAGCGCAATAGTCCGTAAGCAACGACATGGAATACGATCACCAGCTTTGCACCGAGAGCCGGAACGCGCGTAGTGAACAGCCCGACAATCACGATCACAATTGTCGGTATGTTATAGAAGCCCGTGAAGACACGGATGATCTGCCAAAGCCCTTCGGGTGAGAAGTACAGCAGCGGCGCGACCGCGAACGAGAACAGTGCGATCACAAGGCTGGCGATCTTGGCAACGCGCACCAGCTCCGCGTCGCTGGCATTCCCTGATCGGGCTGGTGCGTAGACATCAAGGCTGAACAGGGTCGCCGCTGAGTTCAGCAGCGAGTTGAACGAACTGAACACCGCGCCCAGCAACACCGCTAGGAAGAAACCGGAGAGGTACACCGGCAGCACATCGCGGATCAGACGCGGGTAAGCTTCATCAATCGTCCCAAGGCCGGGGCCATACAGATGGAACGCAATCACGCCGGGTATCATCATCATGAACGGCACAAGGATCTTGAAGAAGCCGGAGAACAGCACCCCCTTTTGCCCTTCGGCGAGGCTTTGCGCGCCGAGCGTTCGCTGGATCACATATTGATTGGTGCACCAGTAGAACAGATTGGCGAAGATCATCCCGGTGAACAGCGTCCCGAACGGGGTCGGGTCTGTCGAGGAACCGATGGCGTTGAGCTTTTCCGGATGGTCGTTCGCCAGCTTCGAAAGCCCTTCTGCGAAGTCGCCTCCACCCAGCGCGATCAGCCCGAACACCGGCACCAGCACGCCGATGATGAGCAGCCCGATCCCGTTCAGCGTGTCCGACACCGCGACAGCGCGCAATCCGCCGAAGATCGCATAGATCGATCCAATCACGCCGATCACGATCACCATCGCCACGAGCGAGGAGAAGTAGTCCAGCCCGGTCAGTCCCGGCACATCAAACAGCAGCAGCACCGCCACCGACCCGGAATAGAGCACGCTGGGGATCGTCACGAGGCCGTAGCCAAGCATGAACAACACCACAGACATCCGCCGCACGGTCGGATCAAAGCGGTCGTTCAGGAATTGCGGCAGGGTTGTAAACGCGCCAGCGAGGTATTTCGGCAGGAAGATCAGCGCCATCGCGATGGTCGCGACCGCCGCTGTCACTTCCCAACCCATGCTCGACAGGTTGTGACCGTAGGCCGAGCCGTTGAGGCCAATCAGCTGCTCGGCTGACAAGTTGGTCAGCAGTAGCGACCCGGCAATGAAGGTCGCACCCAGCCCGCGACCGGCGAGGAAGTAGCCGTCCTTGGTATCGGCGGTCCCACGCGTTTTCCACCAGCTGATCCAGCCGACCAGCGCCATGAAGCCGATGCAGCTCGCAAGGGTGAAGATTAGCGAAGATCCAGTCATGCGACCCCTTGGGTTGGAGAGGATGCCATGTGACACGCACGCGCCCTTTTGCGAAACTTCGCCAGCTCGCAAAATCTATTCAATTCAGGCATCTGCGCCGGAACTGCGCGTCCGGCGTGTAACCTTCCGCATCCGTGGTGTCCGTTTGCAATCATGGCCGCGCTTTCTATCGCCTCCGGCTTCAGTAGGAAAACCACCGCACTCACAGCTGTTCGAGCTGCCTACGATAGTGGTCCTTCAAAGTCTCGCTCCCGAATTCCGGGGTTACCTCTGCGCTGTATTCGCCGGTTTCCGGATCAAGCACCAACATGCTCTCCGTTGCGTAGTAGTGCGCGATCCGGGCGTATTCCGCCTTTTCCGCCATCCAATCCGAGATGCCAGCGCCTAGAGAGAGCACCCTTGAAGCGGCCATAAACAACGAAGGCGAAACTGAACGATAGCGCGGCTCTTTGCCTGTCAGTTCAAACAGCATCGCGCCCTGCTGTTTGGGAGAGATCGCTGGTCCGGGGCCGCCGATGGGCAGCACCTGATTGCGCTGTTTATCATCGCCAACGCAATCCACAATGAAACGCGCCAGATTGCCATCGCTGATCGGCTTGCAGCGGGTCAGTTCACCATCACCGAACAATAGAAACGGCTTGCCCTTGCGCACCCGATCAATCTGGCCGGAAAGCGATTTGAAGAAAGCTGTGGGGCGGATGATGGTCCAGTCTATGCCACTCGCCTCCAATTCGGTTTCGAATGCCAGCTTGGCGTGCTGAAACGCAAGTTTGGGCCGCTGTACGCAGATTGCCGAAAGCAGGATGAAATGCCCCACCCCTGCCGATTTCGCAGCGACCAGCAAATCGACATTCGCCTGATAGTCGACCGCCTGCGCATCCTTGGGCGAGCCGCTGCGCGACGCAATGCAGGAGACCACTGTGTCCGGTTTCGCTTTGGCTAAAGCCTCAGCCAGCGAACCCGCATCGGCAAAATCGGCCCGCGAAAGACACATTACGTCGTGCCCATCCGCAACCAATGCCGAGGCCACGGCACCACCAATCGTGCCGCTTGCCCCGGCCAGAACTATCCGCTTTGGCTGCGCCCCGTCCGTCACCAGATGAGGCTTAGCGCATCACCATAGAACAACATAGAGGCCGATCAGGATGGCCACCGTGATCGCTGCCAGAGTGTTGAACAGCGACGTGGTAGCAAAGCTGATATCGCCAAGCTTGACCGTGCGCTCTTCGTCTGGAGCTGCCGACATCCGCGAGACCACCGCCGCCGCAACCAGCGCCAGCAGGAACACGATCCAGATGCGGATGATGAACGGCAAATCAGGCGCAGCGAACTTGAGGAACACGTTGACCGCGATCGATCCGAAAAGAGCCACAAAGGCCCCGACCTCGTTGGTGCGTTTGTCAAAGAAGCCAAGCAGGAAAACCACAACGATGCCCGGAGCAATGTAGCCGGTGTATTCCTGCACGGTCTGGAACGCGCTTTCGAACCCGCCAAGGAATGGCTGCGCCAGAACCAGCGCAAGAGCCATGGCCGTGAACGCGGCAATCCGTCCGACTGTCACGTAGTGCTGTTCCGGCATTTCCGGCCGTGCGCTGCGATAAAGGTCCATCGTAAAGATCGTCGAGATCGAGTTCATCATCGATGCCAGAGAGCTTACGACTGCTGCAATCAGCGCCGCGAACACCAGACCGCGCAGGCCAGCCGGGGCGAATGCCATCAATTCCCCGTAAGTCCGGTCCGACCGTTCAGCCAACGCGCCGCCGTCGAGCACACCTTGCTGCGCGAGGATCACGGCAGCGATGCCGGGGATCACAACAATGAAGGGAACAAGGATCTTGAGGAAAGCCGCAAAGGCCAGACCCTTTTGCGCTTCACCCAGGCTCTCTGCGCCCAGCGCACGCTGGATGATGTATTGGTTGAATCCCCAATAGCTGAAGTGCAGCACCCACAGACCGCCCAGCAGCGTCCAGATGCCCGGCAGGTCGCCATAGGCCGGATGATCATCGTCGAGGATCATCTCAAAGTGGCCTGGCATTTCCTGCATCAGATATCCGAACCCGCCCACAGCTCCTTCGGCAGGGAGCGCATCGAGTGCGAACCATGTGATCGCAAGGCCGCCAAGGATCAGGATCACGACTTGGATGATGTCGGTCAAGGCGACCGCTTTTAGCCCGCCATAGAGCGAATACAGCGCAGCGAACGCTGCCAGCGCCGCCATCGACTGAAGCACGCCCCAACCGGTCAACGTTTGCACGGCGAGGCCGCCCAGCCACAGAACCGTGGTCAGGTTCACAGCTGTATAAAGCGCAACCCAGAACACGCTCATCAGGTTTTTGACGCCCGGACCGTAACGCTGCTCGAGGAATTGCGGCATTGTGTAGATGCGCCGCTTGAGGAAGATCGGCAGGAAATACTTGGCTACGATAATCAGGACGATCGCCGCTTGCCATTCATAGGCCGCAATTGCGATGCCGACGGCAAAGCCCTGACCAGACTGCCCGATGATCTGCTCAGCTGAGATATTCGACGCAATCAGAGAGGCGCCGATGGCCCACCATGGGAGCGCACGCCCAGCAAGGAAGTAGTCTTCGGTGTCTTTCTTGTGTCCCGCAGGCTCCCGGCTGACCGCAAGCGCGATGCCGAGCAACGCCAGCGCGTACCCAATGATGATGACAATATCGATCGTCTCAAGCGTCATGGGATGATCCCCTTCCCTGTGCGCGGCTTTGATGCAGCGTCACTGTCCCGTTATCTGTTGCCGCTTACAAGCCGAGGCGGTCGCAACCCTGTTCACAACCGCCCGTGTGGCCGAACTCAGAATGAACACTGAGTTCCATCGGGCGCATCTTCGCGCAGGATTGCGCTTATCTTCAGTTCGAACGGCGCGTCAGCTGAAATTGACAACGATGTCGTATTCACGTCGACACACGCGCTCGTCAACACCATTTCGCGCCAGCCCTTGCCTTCTGCGACCTGCATCGGATGCGTGATATCGAAGCTTTTGTCGCCGCTTGTGACGGCTACCTTGCCTTCAGGCTTGGCATCGACCGAGTAGACGATCCGCCATGCGCTGTTGCCTTGCGGTCCGGTGACCGTGAGCGAGGAACCAGCGGCAAAGGCAATCGACCGCGCGTCTTCCTGACGGTCTTTGTCGATGCCGCGTGCGATCAATCCCCTTGCACTGCCGCGCAGATTGGGAAGATCGACACCGGCGGCCGATGCTGAAACACCAGCGACAAGACGACCATCCGAATACCAATCCAAGGCCGATACATCGCCGCTTGGCCAGCTTGACGAAGACTGTGGTTTCGTTGGCGCGGG
>JBCBHD010000191.1:0-6016 GCA_038526115.1 Pseudomonadota bacterium
TTTCGTGGCAGGCGATGTCATGAACCAATCTGACGTCGAAGGATTCATCGACACCACCATCGAAGAGTTCGGAACGCTCGACATTCTCGTCAACAATGCGGGCGGCGCTGGCGATCTGCAGCCGATGGTGAACCTGTCCGATGAAGCTTTTGACGAAGCGATGAAGTGGAACGTCTATTCCACTTTCTGGGCTACGCGCCGGGCGCTTCCGGAGCTGCTCAAGAAACGCAATGGACGAGTGATCAACATGTCATCGATGGAAGGAAAGCACGGCAAACCCGTTTTCACTGCTTACACCGCCGCCAAGCATGCCGTGAATGGGATCACCAAAAGCCTAGCTCGCGAAGTCGGTGAGCATGGAGTAACAGTCAATTCAATCTGCCCCGGCCTTGTCGTGACCGATATCATCAAGAACAATGGCCCAGACACCGCAAAGGCGATGGGCATGGAGTTCGACGACATGATCAATATGTTTGCGCAGGAGGCTGCGATCAAGCGGCCGAATACGGTCGAAGAGATCGCGGCTGTGGCTCTATTGCTCGCGAGCAAGGAAGGCGCGGGAATCACTGGCGCGATGATCAGTGTCGACGGAGGCACCGCGCAGTTCTAGTCTCCGCCCTATGGCATCTGGCTGAAGGGGGAACCCAACCCGATGAATATAGAAACGCTGCTGGTCGCTGCGATCTGCCTGCTAACTGGTCTGGTTGTCGGATATCTCCTGGGAAGTCGCCGTGCTGAAGCCAATCAATGGACACGCGCCGCGCCTTCTATCGCAAAACATGCAGAGCCGCAGATGCCGCCAGCCTCTCGCTCGCCAGACCCAGTGAGCGCTGAAAACCTGCCCCCCGAAGTCATTTCAGAGATCCGCGCTTTCCTGCTCAAAGGTCAGAAGATTTCCGCCATCAAGCGGACACGCGAAGCCACCGGTTTGGGCCTGAAAGAATCCAAGGAACTGGTTGAGTCCTGGATGCGCTAGCTCTGCTGCATCTTTGCCATAGCCGCGCCCACGGCCGCTTCAATATCTGTCGCCTGCGGATTGCCCCGCATGAT
This sequence comes from Pseudomonadota bacterium, assembly GCA_038526115.1. Taxonomy (GTDB): domain Bacteria; phylum Pseudomonadota; class Alphaproteobacteria; order Sphingomonadales; family Sphingomonadaceae; genus Erythrobacter. The sequence goes on from JBCBHD010000191.1 coordinate 1,051, forward strand.
GACTCCACCATTAGGCTGGATATTCTGACCAGTCACAAAAGCATGATCAGTGCTGAGCCACAGGCAGGCATGCGCAACATCTTCCGATGTGTTGAGCCGCCCAAGCGGATAGCGCGGCAGGAACGCATCGACGAGACCAGGTGTGGCGAACGCGCCTTCAGTCATCGGGCTTTCGGTAAAGGCAGGGGAAACGGAGTTCGCACGAATGCCGAGATGCCCGAAATCATTGGCCACGCATTCGATCATCGCTTCACCCGCTCGCTTTGTACCGATATAGGCGGCGTGGTTGTTGATCAGCGCTTTGGTCGTGGCGGAGCTTAACGAGATTATCGAGCCGCCGGTTGGCTCCTGCTCACTCATGACCTTTACGAAAGCCTGCAGAAAGTGGTGCACCCCTTTGAACTGCAGCGCGCTGATCTGATCGAGTTGTTCTTCGGTCGTCTCCAGCAGGTTGGACAGCAGCCCCCACCCGGTTGTGTTGATCGCGACGTCCACCCGGCCGAATTCCGCCTTTGCTTTGTCTGCCAGAGCGTGAACCTGAACATGGCTGGTTATATCGCAAAGGGCGTAGGAGCCGCCAATTTCTTCCGCGCAATCGCTGAGAACGTCCTCGTGTCGCCCGGCGACCATGACATTCGCACCTTCTGCGGCAAACAGCTTGGCGATGACTTGTCCGATGTTGCCCTTCGACGCTGCGCCAAGGACGACTGCGCTTTTGCCTTCAAGTTGGCCCATTGTGATTTCTCCCGTGTTCCCCTGGCTCGCGGCCGTTCTAGGCTGCGCAAGACAAATACACCCTTCCCAAAAGTGTCCATTGTTCCGTCAGGCGCAGCAATCGATAGCCGGTCACACAAGGGAGATACGCAATGTTCACAGGGCCAATGGAAGATCGTCTCGCGATCCGAGAATTGCACGAAGTCTATGGCGATGGCGTGGTGCGGTTTGACAAGGACACGTGGGGGTCGGTTTGGGCGGACGACGCTGACTGGAATTTCATGGGCATGGATATCAAAGGCCGCGATGCAATCGTGGAAACATGGCTTGGCGCCATGTCCAATTTCGACGCTGTCAGCTTCAGCTGCGTGCCAGCCGCGATCGAAGTGAATGGCGACAAAGCAACGTCACGAGTGCAGACACAGGAAGTGCTCAAAGGCAAAGATGGGTCCACACGTATGATCGGCGGACTGTACACCGATGAGCTTGAGAAGCGCGATGGAGCCTGGGTCTATACCAAGCGTGCGTTCCAGATCATTGCCGAATACAATCCGCAGGAGGGATGAAAAGATGGCCAAGATCGTAATAGCCGCGCAAATTGACCTTGATCCAGCGCAGCGCGAAAAAGCGCTGACCAGCGCCAAACCACATATCGATGCGGCGCTCGCGCAGGATGGCTGCAACCACTACGAGTGGAGCGCCGACGGAAACGATCCTGCCCGTGTCAATGTGTTCGAAGAGTGGGAAAGTGAAGAAGCGCTAGCCCATCATTTCGCCAATGCTGCCTATTCCGGGATGCGCGATCATATCGGCAAATTCGGGCTTACCGGCGCGGCCAGCAAGAAGTACCGTGTCGATGCCGAAGGTCCAGTCTACAACGCAGAAGGTGTTGCAACAGAAAGCTTCGAATAGGGGCATTCGACTGGAGATTCTGGGAGCCATTCTCGCCGGTGGGCAGGCGCGCCGTTTTGGTAGCGACAAAGCGCATGCCCTGCATCAAGGTCGGCGTCTGATCGATCAGGTCGCTGACGCATTGGGCTCTCAGTCTACAGCGCTGATCGTTTGCGGGCGCGAAGAGCCTGGCTACGGCTGTATCCCAGATAAGCCGGAAAAGAACATCGGCCCGCTCGGCGGTCTCAATGCAGCGCTCCAATTTGCCGAAGAGCATGGCTTCACGCATGTCCTGTCAGCCGGAGTGGATGCTCCAAACGTGCCTAGCGATCTGGCATCTCAATTAAGCGGAGACGGAGCGAGCATTGTCAGCGATCAGCCCGTGATCGGATTGTGGCCGGTCGCAATCGCAGCCGACCTCGCAGAATTCATCGATGAAGGCGGACGGGCGCTTTATGGCTTCGCCGACAGGGTCGGAGCGCGGCAGGTCACCATCGACCCACCGCTGCTCAACATAAACAGACCAGATGATCTGGATGGCTAGAGCTTGAGCATTTGCTTCCCGCGGTTCTTGCCAGTGAAGAGCCGCTGCAAGGTGTCTGGCGCATTCTCGAAACCCTGCTGGATGTCCTCCTGATATCTTAGCCGGCCATCCTGAACGAACCCTTCGAGCCGCTTGCGAATGCCGGGGAACTCGCTTGCCCAATCGAGCACGATAAAGCCGGCCATAGTCCCGCGGCGGAATACAAGGTTGAAGTAGTTTTCAGGCCCAGCAGGCAGTTGCCCGGTCTCATAGCGACTGATCCCTCCGCAGATCACCACACGGGCGCCGGTTGCGATATTGGCAAGCATATCGTTCAGGATCGAACCGCCGACATTGTCGTAAATTACATCGACACCGCGCGGGCAATGCTGCTTGATCTGCTCTTTCACGCCGCCTGCCTTGTAGTCGATCGCGGCGTCATACCCGGCTTCTTCAACCAGCCATTTGCACTTTTCCGGACCGCCCGCGATGCCGACAGCCCTGCACCCGGCAACCTTGGCGAGTTGCCCGACAACGCTTCCAGTGGCGCCAGCCGCGCCTGACACGAGCACGGTGTCGCCAGCGACCGGTTTGCCGACCTTGAACAGGCCGCAATAGGCCGTCAGCCCGGTGGTTCCCAGGACAGACAGAACAGCGGTTGGCGACAATTCCGTGTCGACTTTGGTCAGCCCTTCACCATTATGGACGAGATATTCCGTCCACCCTGTGGTGCCGAACACCATGTCTCCAACAGAGAATCTGCCGCCATTCGAGGCGACGACTTCGCAAATGCCGCTGCCCCGCATCACGTCTCCGATATTCATCGGGGCGACGTAATCGGCGATGTTTTCCATCCAGCCTTTCTGTGCCGGGTCGAAGCCAAGGTAATGCGTCTTCAAGAGCATTTCGCCTTCGCCTGGATCGGCAAGTTCGGTTTCGACCAGCTTGAAGTCGTCCTCGGCAATTCCGCGACCGCGTGGATGTCCGTTCAAAAGCCATTGGCGGGCTGTGGTGGGCATATGCGTCTCCTTTGCCTTCCCTAATGGTCACGGCGGAGCGCACTCTCCACGGACAAAAGTGTCAGTCGCTGCCTGTTGCTACTCTGGTATCTTCCATCGTGAAGGAGAGACTCCATGGGGATCGAGACGCACAAGACATTCTGCCGTTTCTGTCACGCCAATTGCGCGATGCTGGTCGATATAGACAATGGGAAGGTGGCGGCGGTCCGCGGCGATCCGGACGATCCCGAATATGGCGGCTACACCTGTATGAAAGGCCGTGAACTGCCCGACTCTCACAATGCCGAACATCGGCTCGTGCATAGTCAGGTGCGCGATGAGAATGGCGAGTTTCAATCTACGCCGATGGCCGAGGCCTTGAGCCATATCTCTGACAAATTGCGCGGGATAATCGACAAGTACGGACCAGACAGCGTCGCCGTCTTCATGGGGTCCGGTGGCTATCAGAACAGCGCGGCGTGGGGCGCATCCTACGCGTTTGCTCAGGCTGTTGGATCTAAGCACTTCTTCACTTCAGTCACGCTCGACCAGCCTGCCAAGGTCTTCACCACTGAACGGTATGGCAAGTGGGAAGGCGGGGTGAACAACTTCTCCGATGCTGATGTTGCTCTGTTTGTCGGTAACAATCCGATCGTGTCGCACTATGCCCCTGTGGGAGGCGTACCGCCGTTCAGCCCTTCGCGCCGGATCCGCGACCGTCAGGCGGAAGGAATGAAACTGATCGTTGCCGATCCGCGTCTGGCGGAGGTCGGGCAGCTCGCGGACATCTATCTGCCGGTGAAGCCGGGCGAAGACCCCGCGCTGCTCGCCGGTATGCTGAACGTGATCATCGAAGAGGAACTGTACGACCGCAACTTCGTCTCGGCGAATGTTGATGGATTTGAGGAACTGGCTCAAGCGGTCGCCGCTTTCCCCCCGGATATCGCTGCCGAACGTGCCGGAGTGGAGAAAGACCAGCTGGTTGCCGCCGCCCGGATGTTTGCTGGCGGGTCGAAAGGCTGCGCCGTGACCGGAACAGGGCCAGAGATGGCAGGCAATGGCACATTGACCGAATATCTCGTCACCTGCCTCAACACCATCTGCGCCCGATTCATTCAGGAAGGTGAGAAATCCAGCGCCCCGCGTGTCTTCACGTCACCGCGCGCACCGACACGGGCTCAAGTCGCCGCCCCAACGCCGCTGTTTGGAGCGGAAGGCATGGCCAAATCGCGCTTTCGCGGTCTTGGTCAGCTGGGTTTCGAAATGCCGTGCAACGTCATGGCAGACGAAATCCTGACGCCAGGCGAAGGGCAGATCAGAGCGCTAATTTCAGTGGGCGGGAATCCCGAAGTCGGCTTCCCCAACCAGTTGAAGATGCGCAAGGCGCTCGATGATCTGGAGATCTTTGTCCAGATTGATCCGTGGATGAGCGCCAGCGCGCGCCGCGCCGATGTCATCCTCGCGCCCAAGCAATCGCTTGAACGCGATGACATCACCAACCTTTCCGAATGGTGGCACGAAAACGCCTACGCCCGCTACGCCGAGGCGCTGGCCGATGCCCCCGGAGACGTAATCGACGAATATGAGATGTTCTGGCACCTCGCCAAGAATCTGGGCCTCACGCTTGAGATGGCTGGCGGACCGGTCCCAATGAACACCGACGCACCGCCGCCCAAGCATGAATTTCTCGATCTGATGACAGCCGGTTGCCTCGTTCCACCAAGCCAGGTGCGCGAGGATGCGCGCAAGGCGGGTGGTGCCGCCGTGGTCTATGAAGACCTTCATCCGATGGTCGAAGCCAGCAACCCGGATGACGAATTCCGTTTCAACCTCGCCGCCG